>JAYSVZ010000540.1:0-13673 GCA_043718305.1 Planctomycetota bacterium
CGCGAGGAGACGCGTCGCCCCTGGACGATCTATAGCGCGGTCGGAGCGCAGACTCCGGTGAAGCATCTGGCAGTGAATCTGGGCGCGCCAGGCGACCGCAAGGACGCCCTGGGCACGATCTGGTTCTCCTACCCCCGTCGTGATGCTTACCAGCAGACCACGCTCGACGTGAGTCTCAACCTGCGTCCCAAGTTCCTGATGGGTGGGGAATTCGACAATACTGCGGAATCGCATGTGGCCCCCACCGTCGCCGACACGCCCTGGATTTACACGTCATGGGCCAGCGGACTCGAGCAACTGACGTTGCCACTTCTGGGCGAAGGCGATGCTCCGGCGAACTACACGATCCGCCTGCACTTTGCCGAGGCACGGGAAGGAGTCACGGAACCGACGGTCCTGGATGTGTCCCTGAACGGCCAGCCCGCCGCGACCGGGATCAGCCTGGATGCCCCCGCTAATGGTGGACTGCGGCCCGTGGTTCGAGAGATCAAGGGGGTTCGTGTGGAGCGAGATCTGGTGATCGATCTCAAGGCTCAACGCGGAGTGCCGATCTTGAACGCGATTGAGGCCATTCGTGAGTCGGAAGCGAAGTAGGGTTGTTTCGGGAGTCGTCTGGACACTGACCCTCACCCCCTCAACCGGGAGCCTGTTGAAGAACGTGGCATGGGCGTCTCGCCCATGTACTTTTCCAGGGATTCACGGGCGAGACGCCCGTGCCACGGCACTTTTTCAACAGGCTGCTGGGAAAAGGAAGTGCCGTCCAGTTCGCAGCCAAATCCGCTTTCACTGGCAAGGTTCGGTCGTCCCATGAATCGAGACTTCGACTCGCGAAGGGTGTTACTGGCGTTGTTGTTCCTGGTCGGCTGGGGGGCCATTGGGTCGCCTGTTCTGGCCTGCAACGTGCCGGTCTTTCGGTATGCGCTGGAGCACTGGCGGCCCGATGCATACCGGGCCGTGCTGTTCCATCGCGGGCCACTCACAGCGGCAGATCAGGACCGGGTGACTGCGTTGCAGGGTGATGGGGTCGCCATGCTGGTCAATCTGGCGATCCGGACTGTCGATCTGGATACATCCCCGAAATCAGAAGACCTGGAACTTTCGAAGGGCGTGCAAGACGCGGCACTTCCGCGACTGGTCGTGCAGTACCCCGCTTACCTGCAACTCGATCAACCGGTCTGGTCAGGAGGCTTCGGCGAGTCTGAACTGGCGCGGCTCCTCGACTCCCCGGCACGGCGGGATCTACTCCAGCGACTGACCGCTGGGCAGACTGCGGTGTGGGTCATGATTGAGAGTGGTGACCAGGACCAAGACGACGCTGCGGCTGCCACGCTTGCTGCGGAACTTCCCGCCCTGAAGCAGACGCTCAAGCTTCCGGAGTTGACCGATTCGCCGGAAGATGCGATCCAGGAGGGACCGCCGATTCGGTTGGAGTTTTCACTGCTCCGCGTTCGTCGGGATGATGCGCTGGAACAGGGGCTGATCGCGACGCTCCTGGGTTGCGAGGCGGACTTGGCGACCTTGAAGCAGCCGATCGTCTACCCGGTCTTTGGCCGCACTCGAGCCCTCCTGCCACTGGTCGGTCCGGGAATCTCGGCCCGCGAAATCCGCAGCTCTGCGGCGTTTCTATCCGGAGCGTGTTCGTGTCAGGTCAAGGAGCAGAACCCGGGCTTTGACTTACTGGTGACCGCCGATTGGAAGGAGCTTCTCTCGTGGGCCAAGTCCCCCGCCTTTGCCAGCGGTGAAACCCCCGGGGTGACGGGCGAGGCCGAGCTGGTCCCGATCCCGAGTGGGTCAAAGCCTGGGCCTCTGCCTCAGACGGTGACCGAGAAAACAGCGGAACCGTCGGTGATCGTCACACCGGTTACGCCGCAGCTCCCAGAACCCCCGAGACCCGTGCCAACGGGAAATTCCCGTTCGTCGGTGATCGTGGTCTTATGTCTTTTCGTGGCGGGTCTGATCTGGACCCTCTGCCGCCGGTCGAGCTGATCGGCGACTTGCGAGGGGTTGTTGTTTGGGTCGCGATGAGGATCGGTTTTCCCTCTCAAGCGGCAGGCTGTTACACTCGACCCTTCTCAGGAACTTTCGGTTCAGTCTTGACTGGACCTGTGCCAAGACGAGGTGTGGGATGCGTCGATCGATCGCAGTGGTGGGTTTGGCTTTGTTCGGGGTAATGGCCAGTGTGGCATCGGCCCAGGATGAAGAAGGGTATCCCCTGGCCGGGTTCTACGGATTCAAACCGGTCGAAATTACCAAGGTCGACCCGCGTGCTCACTCGGTCGTCACCGGCGACTTCAACCACGACGGGCGACACGATCTGGCGATCGTCAATAACGGCCACAGCCGGATCGATTTGTTCCTGCAGCGGGAGAAGCCCGAGGCGACCAAGATCGCCGATAAGAACGACCGGACGACAAATGCGGTCGACGATCACTGGCGGATGAACTTGAAAAAGGTCTCCGTCGATCGACCGGTCTCGGCGTTGGCGGCGGGGGACTTGAACGCGGATGGGCGGACCGATCTCGTTTACTTTGGAGCCCCCGATCGGCTGGTGATCCTCCTTCAGGACGAGAAAGCGGAATGGAAGACTCGTAAAGAGATCCGGATGGCCGATGTCGACGGGAAGCCGTGGTGCGTCGTGGTCGGCGATTTGAACCATGACACCCTGCAAGATCTCGTGATCCTTGGCAAGCGGTATACATCGCTGCTTTACCAACAAGCGGATGGCACGCTCGCCGCTCCCGTGACTCTGCGTAACACTGGCGGCGAACTGGGGCTGGCCATGGTCCAGGACCTGGATGGAGATGGGCGGAACGATCTGTTCTATACAACCAACGAGAAAGAGGCCCAGTTGCTGAGCGCTCGGCTGCAGAACACCGAGGGGCAGCTCGGACCAGAACTGCGGTTCGACACGGTGCAAGTGCCGCGCGGGGTGACGCTGTATGACCTGGATGGAAAGGCTGGTTCGGAAGTTCTCGTGATCGATGGGCAGACGAACCGCGTCCGCGTGATGCAGGTCCGCCGTCCGGTGGAAGGGGAACTGGGGGCCAAGTTGATCCAGTACGGAATCGGCGGCGGGGCCGATGCGGGTGAACTGGTGACGGGCGACTTGGATGGGGATGGGCTGCAAGAGGTCGTGACCGCCAACCCCGAATTGGCCAGCGTGGTCGTGTTCCATCAACAAGCCAAGAACGGCCTCGATCTGGGGATCGACTACCCGAGCTACCTCGGCGCGACCCAGCTTCAAACGGCCGATCTGGATGGCGACGGGAAGTCGGAAGTCGTGATTATGAGTCCCAAGGAGAATGCCTTGGGGATCTGTCGCTTTGAGCAGGGGAAGCTCAGCTTCCCCGAATCATTGCCAGTCGAGGGGAACCTGAAGACATTCGGAATTGCGGACATCGATCAGGACACCAAGCCGGAGATCGTGGCCATCACGGAGATCGCAGGGCGCGGTACCGAGCGAAAGACGACGATAACTTTCGGGAAGCGAGATCCCGCTGGGGCTTGGTCTTTTTCGGGTGCCGATCGACCTGCGATTGAGGTCAAACTCGCCGGGTCGCCGGAGCGGCTGAACATGACCGATGTGAATCTCGACGGGCGGGCGGACTATGTCTTCTTCGTCAATGGGAAGCCGCCGCAGGTCTTCGTCTCAGATGAGAAGGGGTTGCCCAAGGCTCCGACCGCTGGCGTGGCGATGACGGAAGTCGGGTTTGGGGCGATGACGGCTTGCAAGCTCGAAGTGCCCGCGCTGCTCATATCGCAAGGAAACTTTGTCCGTAGCATTCGCTTGGATGAAGCGGGGCGGTGGCAAGTTGTGGAGCAATTCAATGCCGATGATAGCACGGCCAAAGTGGCTGGCTCAGCGGTTCTCGATCTGGATGGAAAGCCGGGTGATGACTTGGTGATGATCGATACCGGAGCTGCCAAGTTGCGGGTCTATCACAACGAGGCCGGTGAGTTCCAGGCGTGGAAGACGCTCGACCTGGGTGGGTTCCCCTACAAGTCGAGTTCTGTCGCGGACCTGAACGGAGATGGGCGGGCGGATCTCTTATTGAATGGCGGATCGAAGTTCGCGGTCCTCTACGCGGGTCAGTCGGACCCCGAACTCCGCGAGATCGGGACGTACGAATCACCGCGCAAGGAGGTGTTCCTGATGGACCTTGTCGCGGGTGATGTGAACCATGATGGGCGACCGGAAGTGTGTGTTCTCGACACGACCGCCCATCTGGTGGAGATCGTGGCCTACCGTCCGGAGCAGGGTCTGCAACCGGGCTTGAACTTTAAGGTCTTCGAGGAGAAATCTTTCACCGGGCCCGGTCGCGGTGGTGTCCAACCGCGCGAGGCCGTGATCGCCGAAGTGACCGGCGATGGCCTGCCGGACTTGGTGCTGCTGTGCCACGACCGGATTCTGGTCTATCCCCAAGACGGTCCGGAGCAGGCAGCGGCGGCGAAGCCTTAGTGCATCGCTAAGGATTGCTCGATCAACAACTGTCCGATAGTCGTGGATCGCTCCGCGATCCAACCTAGGTTCGCGGAGCGAACCACGACCCTCATTTGTCGAATGCTCCTAACTCCTGACGCTGCACTGAGCGCCTTCGGGAGTCGTCTCGACTTTCTCCCTCACCCCCAGCCCCTCTCCTGGAGGGAGAGGGGAGTCGGAAGAACCGGAAGGCGTACCCATGAAGTTGGCCTTGTGTCTCCTGGGAATTCTCGGGCTGGCCCGACTCGGACTGGCTGTGGACCCGGTTGTTGAGGACCGCGCCTTCCGGGCCGATTACGATGCGACGGAGCAGCGGTATGTGCAGTGGAGTCCGCCGGAATTTGACCTGACAAAGCCGTTTGACGTGCTGATCGCATTGCATGGACACGGGTCTGATCGCTGGCAGTTCGTGAAGGAAACTCGCGATGAATGCCGGGCCGCGCGGGATGTCGCCATGCGGCATCGGATGCTGTTCATCTCACCCGACTACCGAGCCAAGACTTCCTGGATGGGGCTCGCAGCCGAGGCCGATTTGGTGCAGCTCATCCAGACCCTGAAGAAGAACTTCCCGGTGCGGCGGGTCTATCTTTGCGGTGGCTCGATGGGCGGGACCGGGGCCCTGACTTTTTCGGCGATGCATCCCGAACTGATACAGGGAGTCGCAGCGATGAATGGGACCGCGAACCTGCTGGAGTACCCGAATTTCCAGGACGCTATCAAAGAGTCGTTCGGGGGCGACAAGAAGACCATCCCCGAAGTGTACAAGCAGCGAAGTGCCGAATACTGGCCCGAACGGCTGACGATGCCGGTCGGCATGACGACCGGTGGGAAGGACACATTGGTGCCTCCGCAGAGCGTTCAGCGCCTCGCGGGGGTGCTTCAACAACTCGACCGGCCCGTGCTGCATGTCCATCGCGAAGCGGGGGGACACGAGACAAACTACGCCGATGCCACGGAAATCCTGGAGTTCGTGGTGAAGGTTCGTGACTGAGTGACGCTGCCATGCGGCAAGGGTGTAATTCTCGGCTCATCCTGGAGGGATGCCAGAAATTAGCCGGTGGTTGAGCGCCAGCGACACCACCGGATAACGTCCCCAATGCGGACAGCATCCTGAAGGGATGCCAGAATCTCGCAACCTCGGGAACCGGCGTTCTGGCATCCCTTCAGGATGCGATCATCGCGTGGGCTGGGTCACCGGTGGTGTCGCTGCGCTCAACCACCGGCTAATTTCTGAAACCCCTGCCGGGGTCGGGCAGGCAGACCATTGCTCTCAATCGACGGGTCGCCATAATTCGCCACTACTGCCAAGCAGCAAGATCAACACCCCGCATTCTGTACTCGGAACGATCCTCCCGATACCGTATATGGGTGTCTGTGTTGCTGCGTCCCGTCCCAAGGGTTCCCTCATGATCGCCCGCATTATTCGATCGGTGGGCCGGTTCACCGGTGCGTTGGGTTACGGGTGGACCTGGCTCATGGGGCTGGCAGGAGTGGCGGCGGCGCAAGGGCCCGGTTCCGGGACGACGATCATCTCCGGTCGAAGTTTGACCTTGGAGTGGATCATCACGATCGTCATGTGTGGTCTGGCGCTCTATTTAGTCTGCCGATCGAGCAATCGGAATTGACGGGGAGTGCCAGTCGGTGAATCGTTCTGGTTCCGCCGGGGAACCGGTGCTGATCACCGGAGTCGGAATTGTCAGCCCGCTCGGAGCGACCCGCGAGGCGACTTGGCGAGCCGTGTTGACTGGCGAACGAGCGGGGATCTGCCTGGACCCAACCGTTTTGGGAGCGGCATGGCACGGTGTCCCGGGGAGCCGCACTTGGTACGGGTGCCCGGCGAGACGGACTGCCGATGAATCGTTCGCAGCCGAATCGTTCGGTCGCGAACCATTCGTGGGCGATGCTTTATCTGCCGCCACGGAAGCACTGGCTCATGCGGGCTTGACCGCAGGGGGCGATGAACGCTGGGGCTGTGTCGTGGGGGCGAGTAAGGGCGGGATGCACCGGGCGGTGCCGATCTGGATGCGGACCGGGGATTGGTCGCTGGCGGCACCGGGGCCGGACGGTTGGCTCAGTTGTTGGCCGAACGCTCCCTCATCCGCGATTGCCCAGAGATGGAACATCCAAGGTCCGGTCCTCGCTCCGGGAGCCGCTTGCGCCACCGGCTTAGTGAGCCTGATCCGGGCGGCAGATTTGATTCGGTCGGGAGTCTGTGATGTGGTGCTGGCGGGGAGCAGTGATGCCTCGCTGCAACCGGCACTCTTGGCGTCTTATCAACGACTGGGGGTGATGTCTCGATCGACCGATCCCCAGTCTGCATGTAAGCCATTTGATCGCGACCGCGATGGGTTCCTGGTGGGTGAGGGGGCTGCGGTTCTCGTGTTGGAGAGTGCTAGCCACGTTGCGGCGCGCGGGGCGACACCGCTCGCAGAGTTCGTGGCCGGGCGATCACTCTCGGGAGGAGCCGGGATGACCTCGCTCGATGAGTCGGCGGAGGGGCTGAGCCGGGCGATTGGTGATCTGTTGGTTGCGTGTCGGACCTCGCTGGACAAAGTCGATCTGATCAACTGGCACGGCACCGGCACGCAACAGAACGACCGAACCGAAATCACCGCGTTACTGAGCGGTCTTGATGGTGATTCGTGGGAAGGAAGGAGCTGTGCCTTCAAAGGGGCCTTGGGGCATCTAATGGGAGCGGCTGGGAGCGTTGAAGCAGCGCTGTGCGTCTTAGCGCTCCGCGATCAGGTGGTTCCCCCGACCGCGAATCTGACGACGTTCGATCCCCAGCTCTTGCCTCCCGGTCACACAAGCGCAGAGCAGATTGCTGCTTCGTTCTCGCCGGTCGCGCGATCGGGCGTAATTCAGACGGTTCTGAAAACTTCGTTGGGATTCGGCGGACCCGTTGCGACGGGGCTTTTCCAATTGCCGTGACTGCCAGCAAATGGCTGACTGATCACGTCTGCCGAGGGATGTACCAGCAGGCCGGATGCGGAGTCATCCCGATATGCGGGTAGTACGACTCCGCTGCGGGGGCAGCGACGAGGACTAGCATTGTGCAGCGGCCCGCTGCGGCGTGGGTCTCATCGATCAAACGGCGACCGATCCCTTGTTTTTGGAAGGCCACATCGACTGCCAGATCGGATAGGTATGTACAGAAGTGGAAGTCGGTGATCGCGCGGGAAACGCCGACGAGCTGGCCTTCACAGCGCGCGGTGACGATCACATCCGCGTGGCGCAGCATGCCCGCGATGCGTTGTCGATCATCGATCGGACGGCGTTCACCCAGAGTCGACCTGGTCAAGACTGAGAGGAACTCGTCCGGGGAGAGCTGCGGTTCCAGTTGGTATTGGATGTCAGGCATGGCGGATGGTCGCTGATATTCTCTGGCCACTGAGTCCATCGGTTGCAACTGAGCCGCGCTGCGATCAGCGGACTGTTCGAAGTGCCAGATTCTAAGGCCGGAGGGCGAAAATAGCCTCCCCGTAAGACGGCCTTTCCAGGCCGTCTGGCTGCAACAATCGATCAAGGACGGCCTGGAAAGGCCGTCCTACAGTGAGTGTCTTATGCCCTCCACTTGGCTTACGGTCCTTGCAAGCTGATCGCTAGCACGATCGGCGAGAATCCGTTGTCGGTCTCTTTTTCCAGGATGATCGACTCGATCATTTTTTGACCATCGGTGGCGATCTTGAGGTATCGAATCTGGCTCGATCCCGCCATTGTGGCGAACTTCGATTCGGGCACATCGACGCGTTGGATGTAGTCTGCAAAGTGGACGCCGTTGAGTAACTGGGTCTGCTGAGAAGTTCCGCCTTCATACATGATGGTGACTCGCATCACGACGGATTGGTCCTGTATGACGGGGTAGCAATAGCCGCCGACTCCGCTCAGGAAGTGAACCGCGAGAGATTTCTGCTTGACGGGGATCTCCACGCGACGGGGCAGATTCGGAGAAAAGGCCCCAATCGTTCCGTGGAGGACGATGGCATTCGGAACCCGCTTTCCTTCCGGGTCGACGAGCGAGAACTCGACGTTTTCGATGGTCAGAGACTTCCATTCCGGCAAGACCATCGTCTCGATATCACTCGCTGTCGCATTGAACATCGGGACCGTCGTTAAGGTGTTGCAATACGCCTTGAGGCTGACCGGAGTGTACTTCCAGGACTCCTTGGGATTGGTCACTTCGGGGGCCGGAGCAACGGGTTGGGGCGGAGGAGCGGGCTGTGGCGGGGCAGCGGGCGGCGGAGTTGCTGGCGCAGCTTGCTGCCCCTGGTAGTAGATTTCGGGGTAGCTGTATTGCGATGATTTATCTTCCGACTTCGCCATCGCGCGCATGGCGTTGTTGCCCAGCCAAGCCGCCAAGAGCAGCCCTAGCAGCGACCCGACGACGGCCACAATCTGAAGCGGAAGCGGACTCTGTTCCTTCTTCTTTTTCTTCCCCTTTTTGCGCTGGATCAGCGAAGGCATCTCCATGGCCAACTGCGTGTAGTCATCGGCTGGCAAGGCAAACTCATCGATCGCCGGGTCCGAGGCGACGTTAATCATGGATGCCGTGCGGAGCTTGCCGCTCATCTGCGATGCCCCGGTTCGAGGGGTGCTGGAGGCATCGACCTTGTCTGCTTCGGGGCTGCCGAGGGTGGGGACGGTGATCTTGTCGGGTTCCGGGCTCTTGCCGAGGAAGCCCTCGTAGACCGACCGGCGATATTTGATCGCGTTCAATTCGTACGGCGGATTTTTAGGCTCGGCGAACTTTGCGAGGGCCTTGGCCAGTTCGTTTGCAGACTGGTAGCGGGCCTCGGGTTTCTTGGCGAGCATCTTGCTGATGACTGCCGCCAGTTCGGGCGGGCAGTCCTTGACGAGATTCGTGATCGGCTCGGGATCGGTCGTCTGATGCAGTAGAAGCTTCTGCGCCGTCGACTTGTCCGGGTACAGCACGCGGCCCGACATGATCGAATAGAGCGTGGCTCCGAGACTGTAGATATCCGCCCGGGCATCGGCCTTCTTGCTATCGACCGCTTGTTCGGGAGCAATGTAATCGACAGTGCCGAGTTGATCCTGATCGACGGTCAGTGAGTCATCATTCTTCTGATTGAAGGCGGAGACCAGGCCGAGATCCAGGATCTTGACGTGCCCTTCGGAATCGACGAGCAGGTTCCCCGGCTTGATGTCCCGATGGACGATCCCCGCTTGGTGCGCATGGGCCAATCCCTGGGCGGCTTGCCAGCCATAGTCGGCGGCTTGCTTCCAAGGAACGGGACCGAACTTGTGGACCATCCGCGCGGTATCGAGCCCTTCAACATATTCCATGACGATATATGGCATGCCATTTTCGTTGGCAAAGTCGAACGCCTGAATGATGTTCGGGTGTCGCAGGGCGGCGACCGCTTTGGCCTCGCGGGCGAAGCGGGCCAGAGCCTGTTTCTGCTGGTCCTTGTTCTTGGTCAGGCTAATCAGTTTGATGGCCACCAGCCGTTCCATCGACACCTGTTCAGCAAGATAAACGCGACCCATGCCACCCATCCCGAGTAGCTCCATCAGCTTGTAGCGGGCGAGGTAGAACCCCTTGTATTTACCGACAAGCAACTGCTTCGCTTGATACTCGGTGATGATCTGGTTTTTGAGAAGCGTGGTGGCGACCCGCTTCGGTTCAGTCTGGGCGTGCTTCTCAAGTTGGGGCTTGAGCTTACCGATCAGTTCCGCGTCGAGGAGTTGGCTCCGCTCAAGCAGAGCGACGAATTCCTGACTGGTGGCGACATTGGCCATGACACAATTCCCTGAGACAGGCCGTCCAGTACGGCTCAACGCAGCCCGCACTCGTCGCGCGGCATAGTTCCAGCTTACAAGGTGTCAAACCCTTTATGGGGAGAATCAGACAGAATCGGACTCGGCGAGCGTTGCGAGACGGCATCAACTCCGGTGGGCCGGACAATCGCTACAATGGGCAACCGACCGACAAACCGTCTGAAACCCAACGAAGACCACAATGCCACAATCCGGCCCTCCACTCCGATGCTCTGATCGAACACGTCTTGCTGGACATCTCCCCTCGCGATCGAAGACGATCCTCACCAACTGGGATGGGGTTTCCGGATGAGTCTCTGTGCGTAACCAACGGCGAACGCTCCTTCGATGGGGGCTGGCGACTACTGCGCTACTGATCGCAGCGGGGTGTCCGAACGCGCCGCCACCCGTTCCGGTTCCGCTCAGTCCGCCTGCCCAGGTCACGACACAGTTCATTGATCGGGCTGCCGAGTGGAACGTGAAGTTCCAGTACGAAAACGGCGATCAGGCGGGCCGCTTTGCGATCCTCGAAACGCTGGGCGGCGGGGTCGGGCTGTTCGATTACGATCGCGACGGACGGACCGATCTCTGGTGCGTCGGCGGGGGCCGGTTTGCCGCCCAAAGCCTCGACCCGATCGGTCTGCCCAGTGCCCTCTTCCGCAACCGTGACCAAGGGCTGACTCCGGTTTCCTTCGCTGCTGGCATGACCCAGGCATCCCACTATCAGCATGGAATCGCAGCTGCCGACTATGACCAGGACGGGTTCGTGGATGCTCTGGTGACCGGGTATGGCGGAGTGCAGTTGTGGCACAATCTGGGAGATGGGACGTTTGAGGATGCGACTGCCGAAACGGGTCTGACCGCCGACACGAAGTGGAGTTCCAGTGCAGCTTGGGGGGATATCAATCGTGACGGCCATCTCGACCTGTACGTGGTCCATTATGTGAACTGGTCGAAGGCCCACGATCCAGAGTGCTTCACGCATGGCGACTTGCGTGAAGTCTGTTCGCCGCTGGTCTTCGAGGGACTCTCCGACACGCTCTTCCAGGCCGACGGGGCTGGTGGCTTCGTTGACCGAACGAAGGAGATCGGCCTCGTCGAAGGGGGCAAGGGGATGAGTGCCCTCGTGGCGGACCTCGACCTGGATGGCGATGTCGACATCTATGTCGGGAACGACACCACGCCGAAGTTTCTCTATGAGAACGTCGACGGAAAGCTGACCGAACGGGGTCTCGCGAGTGGGGCCAGCCTGAGCAAGCTGGGAGCTCCGGAAGGTTCGATGGGGACCGACCTGGGAGACTTCGACCTGGACGGCTTACCCGATCTGTGGGTCGCGAACTTCGAGGACGAGACGTTTGGGCTCTATAAGAATCTGGGGGCCTTGCAGTTCGCCCATGTGAGTGAAGAAACCGAACTGACGCGGATTGGCCAAGCCTATGTCGGCTGGGGCGTGGTCTTCGGAGACTGGAATCTCGACGGCGATGAGGATGTCTTTGTCAGCAACGGCCATGTCGTCCGCCACGCCCACAAGGCCCCGGTGAAACAGCTTCCCGTCCTGATGGACAACGACGCCGGGCAACGCTTCCGCAACGTCGCCGAATTGAGCGGCCCCTACTTCCGCACACCGCACCCCGGTCGCGGAGCTGCGGCGAGTGATCTCGATCGAGACGGGGACTTGGACCTCGTGGTGTCACACGTCAACCAGCCCGTGGCAGTGCTGGAGAATCAGGGAACACCGGCGGGCCGCTCGTTTACGGTCGAGCTGACTGGCACGCGTTCTCCGCGCACGGCGATTGGAACCTTCGTGCGTTTGATCACCACGCAAAGCTCGCAGATCCGGCAATGGCACGGCGGCGGGAGCTTCGCCTCGACCGGCGATTCGCCGCTCTTCTACGGGATTCCGAAAGGCCAACAGCCCGTGCGGCTGGAGGTCCACTGGCCCAGCGGACTCCGCGAAGTGATCCCTCTGAAAAATGATCAAACAAAGATTCACGTCGTCGAGGGGCGCGATCCGCCACAGCGGAATTGAAGCATCACCCGACGCGATCGTCACCAAAGCCTTCCTCCTCCGCCCCAACGGGGCAGCCACAAACCAGCCTGGGGCAGAGCGACCAGCGGGAGCGCCGCCCCAGGTCGCTGAGTCCCCCACGCCCCCAGCCCTGAAAGGGCGAAACAAAGCTGGGCCTCGCATTGTGCCGCCCTTTCAGGGCTTGCCGAGCATCGCGGAATCGATACCCAGGGCGTGGCCGGCGTGGCCCTGGGCTGGTTTGTCGGTGCCCCTTCAGGGTGGAAGAACGGAGCATTCTTGAGGCGGGGGGGGTGAAATGCGATTCGCACTCTGGCTTGGGTGATGTGCGACTTCAGCGGGCAGCATTCAGCCATCAGCCGGTGTTATTCACGAGATGTCTCGCTACTCACCCTCACCCCCAGCCCCTCTCCCGGGGGGAGAGGGGAGTTGGAGGGTGCTGGCTGATTGCTGAAAGCTGACCGCTGATGGCTCAGGAAACAAACGGAAGTCCAGTTCGATAACTGCTCTAACTAACGACGCCATGCGCCGACTTTTATCCAGCGTCGGGGGTCGTTATCGTCGTGACGGACGACAGACGGTCGCCGAAGTCCGTTGGATCACCTGGAAGACTTCCATGATTCGAATCTTGCGCAGTGTGTCTCTGCTTCTCGTTGGTCTCGTGTTCGCCACTGGCAGCGAGGCCGCTGAACCCATTGGCCAGTTTGCCTTTCAGCCGGGGGACCACGTTTGCCTGATCGGCAACACGATGGCCGAGCGGTTGCAGCACGACGGGCTGTTCGAGGCGGTCTTTCAGACGCAGTTCCGCGAGCACAAGCTGTCGTTCCGGAACCTCGGGTTCTCGGGCGATGAACTCAATCTGCGGCTGCGGTCGCAGGACTTTGGGACGCCCGATTCGTGGCTGACGAAGTGCGAAGCCGACGTGGTGCTGGCGTTCTTTGGGTACAACGAAAGCTGGAAAGGCGAGGCCGGACTGGATCGGTTTAAGGCGGACCTTGATGGGTTCGTGAAGCACACGCTCGGGCAGAAGTACAACGGTGAGAACGCCCCGCGCCTTGTGCTGGTCACACCCTCCATGATCGCCGATCAGTACGAGCATCCGGTCTTTGGAGTCACTAAGGCGACGGCTCTGGAGGCTGCCCGCAATGCCCAGATCAATGCCCGCATTGCAGCCTATGCCAAGGTGATGGTGGAAGTGGCCACAGCAAACGAGATTTCCATCGTCGACCTGTCGCAGAAGCCGTTGACCTCGACGATCAATGGGTTGCATTCCATCGGTAGTGCCCACCAGCAACTCGCCCGTGACATCATCGGGTTGCTGGCGACTCCGGTGAAGACGTTCGTCAATCCCAATGCACCGCAGACTGCGGAAAAGCCGATTGATTCTAA
>JAYSVZ010000055.1:0-8176 GCA_043718305.1 Planctomycetota bacterium
TTCGGACCAGTCAAACATCCCCTGCAAGGATCACTCGCAACGACAATGTCCACACTCATTCGCCCACCTTCTGGCGAAGGTCGCTACGCAGGCAAAGCGGTCTCGCCATCTCACAGCAGTTCCCGAATCACCTCACCGTGATCGATCGCCGGAACGGGGCGACCGGCGTGGTTGGGGAAGCTGACATCGGGGTCGACGCCGAGGACGTGGAACAGCGTGTGGTGCAGATCGCCGGGGCGGAGCGGGCGTTCGGCGGGGACTTCGCCCAGGCGGTTGGTCGAGCCGATGACTTGGCCCCCCTTCAATCCGCCGCCCGCGATCAACACCGACAGCGCGTTCCCCCAGTGGTCGCGACCGGGGGTGCCCTGGCTCATCGGGGCACCGCCGTTGCCGCCGTCGTTCATTTTGGGAGTGCGACCAAATTCGCCGCAGACGACGACCATCACCTTCCCCAATAGACCGCGCTGATCGAGGTCGATGAGCAGCGAACTGACCGCCTTGTCGACCTTGGGGAGGTATTGCTCCATCGATGCCTGATGGTTCCAGTGCGTGTCCCAGCCGCCAAAGTGACACGTCACGATCGTCGACCCCGCCTCGACCAGCCGTCGGGCCAATAGCACGCTCTGGCCCCAACTGTTGCGGCCGTAGCGCTCGCGGGTTTCGAGCGATTCGGAGTGAATCTGGAACGCTTCGCGAGCTGCGGAACTCGTCACGAGGTCGAACGCCTGCTGGTCGAAACGGCTCA
This sequence comes from Planctomycetota bacterium, assembly GCA_043718305.1. Lineage (GTDB taxonomy): Bacteria > Planctomycetota > Planctomycetia > Planctomycetales > Planctomycetaceae > TH-plancto1. Next base: position 746 of record JAYSVZ010000055.1, read on the forward strand.
TCGCCGCCTGCAGGCCGGTTCGATCGGCCTCGCGGCGAATGCGGTCGAGGCCGGTGTTCAGGCTGCGGCGATCCCCGATCCGGTCGATGGTCAGGCCGCCGATCTCGCCCAGGTTGGCCACGGTGTACTTGTCCGCGTTCGGGTCGCCATCGGTCTCAAACGGATTGTGTTCGCTGCCGAGATAATTCCCGCCAAAGTAACCGGGGCGGATGCCGATGCTACTCGCATACGGAACCGCGACATGGGCGGGCATCCCCGGCTTCCTGGACCCGGTGACCTTCGCCGCGATGCTGCCGATGAAGGGGTACTTCCCGGCTGTGGCCGCTCCGCTGACCTCGCCCCGCCCGGTCAACATCCAGTGCCCGCCGGTGAAGTGGTCGCCGGAATCGTGGTGCATCGACCGAATGATCGAGAACTTGTCGGCCACCTGGGCTTGCAGCGGGAACAGCTCCCCGAGGTCCATGCCGGGGACATTGGTCGGAATATGGTGCCAGATGCCGCGATAGTCGCTGGGGGCGTCCGGCTTGGGGTCATAGGTATCGTGCTGACTCGGCCCGCCATCGAGCCAAATCAGGATTAGCGAGGTGTCCCTCGCCGCCCCTTGACCCGCCGAGGCCGCTCGCGCCTGCATCACAGAACCGAGCGACATCGCCCCCATCCCGGCCAAGCCCAGTTGGAGAAACGACCGCCGACTGACACCGTCGCAGTACGGTGCAGTGAGTGATTCAAGCGGCAAACGCAACATCAACGAGGTCTCCAACACGGGAAGCCGAAGCCGGACGCATCCACGATTGTTGATTCTACCTCTTAGATCGGACGGTTGGGAATGCCAGACGCAGTTTTTTCGGAAAGTGCCCGCCGATGCGGCAATTCGATTCCCCCAAGTCAGCGGAAGAGTGGGCCGTTTTGAGTGGCGACTCATGCGGGTGTTCCGGCTCCTCCCTCGCGACCATGGTCGATTTCGGAGTGACTCCACTGTGGGGGAGTTTATTCTCCGCGCGGGCCGAAATGCGGCTTTCTTTGGTAGCCACGTTTCGCCAGAACGTGGGCGAATCACGCCACTCGCCCACGTTCTGGCCAACGTGGCGTGTGTGCATCCGAAAAGTAAGCAGCCGGTCTCTCTCGGCCCCCTCTCCCCACTGGCTGGGGGTGAGGGAGAGGGGCGAGACAACTCCCGAATTGACTCTGGCTGAGGGCCGAATGCTCTGACGGAAGACCAATTCTAAAAGTGCTCTATTTCGAAAGGTGTGTGCCTGACAGTCGGGGATATTCCGTCCCAAGCGGAGCAGGGGACGGAGAGGGGAGGGGGACTGACGATCCCCCTCCGACCCGAGTAACCCTCACGTGATGTGCGCCCCTTGCGTTTCGGTGTAGACGGCGTAGACGGAGGTACTCCCGGTCATGAACAGGCGGTTGCGTTTGGTGCCGCCGAAGCAGACGTTGCTGCAAATCTCGGGGAGGCGGATCTGGCCGATGCGGACCCCTTCGGTCGGCTCGAAGACATGCACGCCGTCGTAGCCGTCGCCGACCCAGCCCGCGCTGGCCCAGATGTTGCCGTCGATGTCGCAGCGGATGCCGTCCGCGAAACCGGCGGCCTCTTTGACCATCTGCTTCTGACCATCGACGGTGTCAACTCGGAAAGGTGGCTGATGATACGTCGCTTTGACATCGATGGGCATTGCCAACTTCATCGAAGCAAACTCCTTCCCACCCGCCAGCTTCTTCTCCTCCACCACGTCCCACACCTTGATGTTCTTCGGAGCCTCCGGGTAATGCGACGCCCCCGTGTCGGCCACATACAGCTTCTTATAGTCAGGCGAGAAGCACAGGCCGTTCGGCTTGAAGATCTCGTCCGTGACCTTCTCGATCTTCAGCGTCTTGCCGTCGATGCGATAGACCGCCTCCTTTTGGTACGGCTGCTTCGAGTCCCCCTTGGCCTTCTCGCCCTCATAGTGCCCCAAGCTGCCATAGCCGGGGTCGGTGAACCAGATGTCGCCGTTGGGATGGACGACCGCATCGTTCGGGGCGTTGAGCGACTTGCCGTCGAACTTCTCGGCCAGGACGGTCAGGCTGCCGTCGTACTCGTACCGCACGACGCGGCGGTTGCCATGCTCGCAGGAGATCTGGCGGCCTTGGTGATCGAACGTGTTGCCGTTGCTGTTCCCCGCCGGGTTGCGGAAGGTGCTCACGTGCCCATCCTCCTCCAGCCAGCGGTGCTGCACGTTGTTGGGGATGTCCGACCAGAGCAGATACCGCCCGACGCCGTTCCAGGCTGGGCCTTCCGCCCACAGCATGTTGGGGCTGTGGTAGAGCCGCTGAATCGGTGTGTTGCCGAGGGCGTACTTCTTGAACCGTGGGTCGAGCGTCACGATGTCCGGGTCGGGGTAGCGAACCGGCTCAGCTCCGGGACCATAGTCGCGGGCCTGGGCCACAGCTGCCAGGCCGATCGCCCCCGCAGCTGCGGCGAGGAAGGACCGGCGAGGGAGCGGGCTGACGGACGGAGTGGATGAATTCGAAGAGGGAATGTGCGATTCGGACATCGGAAAGCCTCGACAGCGAGTGGACTCGAACGGAGGTATAAAGCATCGGGGAGACGCATCGGGGACACCTTATCACACGCTAAGCAAGTGAGGAAACCAAAGACACATCGCGGCGCGAAGTCCCCGGAGTCGCTTTTGATCGCTCCCCAGCCTCCGTAGAATCACCGGCTTGGGCCACTGCTCGGAAACCGGCGAACATTCCGGACTGGAGGGTGGTTCCTGTGATGGTGCGATGCCTCCGCGAGCGACAGAACCTCAATGCCTCTACGTCCGACCGACCTGTTTACCGACACGACGATGAGTTTCGGGGAGCACCTCGAAGCCTTGCGGTCGCACCTTTGGAAGGCGCTCGTCGGCGTGGCACTGGCGTGTATTGTGTGCCTGTTCATCGGCGAGTGGATCGTCACGATCATTCGCTATCCCCTCGACAAGGCCCTCGAACCGACCGGCGTCAAGCTACGCGACGACACCGGTCCGAACCCCATCGCGATTTGGTTCTCGGGCCTCTTCGGGGAGAAAACCGAGAAGCCACCCGCGCCAGAGCCCGATCCCGTTTACGCGGGCGCTGCCATCAAGGAAGTCACTGGGACGATGACCGTCGAGGTCTCATCCATCGCCTTGCTAAAGGAGCTTCACCGCGTCCAACCGAAACAATTCCCAGCCCCTCCGGAAAAGGCCGAGGATGTCCCGCTTAAACTGATACTGAGATCCCCCGACCTGGATGAATTGCAGAAAGTCGTTCTCGACTCCCGCAAGCCGATCGCCCTAAGCGTGCAGGAGCCGTTCATGATCTACTTGAAGGTCTCCGGCATCGCGGGCTTGGTCCTCGCCAGTCCGTGGGTCTTCTTCCAAGCTTGGCAATTTATCGCCGCCGGGTTGTACATGAACGAGCGGAAGTACATGCACTACTTCGGGGCGCTGAGTCTGGTGCTGTTCGCCGTGGGGATCACCTTTTGCTTTACGTTGGTGTTGCCCCTCGTCTTGAAGTTCTTGATGCAATACAACATCAGCATGGGGGTCCGCCTCGACCCGCGGCTCTCCGACTACATCACGTTCGCCACGATCTTGCCGCTGATGTTCGGGATCGGGTTCCAGCTTCCGCTGGTCATGGTCTTCCTGGAACGGGTCAACATCGTCTCCGTCAAGGTCTTCACCGACAATTGGCGGATGTCGGTCTTCGCGATCGCCTGCGTGTCGATGCTGCTGACGCCGCCGGAGCCGATCAGCATGATGATGATGATGGGCCCCATGGTGCTGCTGTACTTCCTCGGGATTCTGCTCTGCAAGTGGACCAGCAACAAACGGGAAGTCGCCGCTGTACCTTCGGTGTGATTGAAAGTCGGACGGGCCCCTTTGGCCCGTCCGTTGTCACTGAAACATCGGAACCAAGTCAGCTGTGCAGCGGCCCTCCTGCTTGGCCAGAAACCAATTGTTGATAAAGGTTGCTCGTGAATGGGCGATGAGGGACTCGAACCCACGACATCCACTGTGTAAGAGTGGCGCTCTAACCAACTGAGCCAATCGCCCCCAGAATAGGGATAGTCTCTGATTGAAGCCATGTTGTCAAAGCGAACTTTTGAGAATCAAGGCTCCACTCAGACGCTCTATGCCATCTGGGCCGCCCCGCCGAAAGAGGAACAGCTTTCGGATTCTTTGGATAAACTACCTCATCCCCCAAAAACGGCTTTTGCACAGACACAACGACTTGCCCCACAGCGCGTCGGGTGGCACGGTCTGAGGCTTTGCGAAGGCCGGGGGGACACGTCCTCCCAAAGCCCGATTTCACTCGCTCGTCTTCGTCCGCACCACGCGGTGGAAGTGTAACTCCACCTCGCGGTCGACGACCCTTCGCAGCCCCTCCGACAGACATGTCGGCTCGTGGTCCGATTCGCCGGTCTTCACGATCTCGGCGAGCGGTGTGCCGGGGCGGACGCTGAAGGTACTCTGGTTGATAATCTGGTTCCCCGCGTCCAAGTCCGGGACGATGAAGTGGACCGTCGCCCCATACGTCAACATGTTGCACTGAAAGGCATCGTGGTACGGCTTGAACCCCGGGAACGGGGGCAACAGCCCGTGGTGCAAGTTGATGATCCGCCCCCCCGCGAACTCCCAACAGATCCGCGCTGGCAGCACCCGCATGTAACGGGCCAGCACGATGTAGTCGACATCGTACTGGTCAATCAACTCGGCCATCGCCTCGTAATTCGGCTCCCCTTCGGCGTCGCCAATGTTATGGAACGGCACGTCGAACTGCTCCGCGAGACCGCGGCAGGCATTGCGGTTCCCGATTATGACCGCCGGAGTGGCCTTGAGCCGACCATCCCGAATATCACGCAGAACAGCATGCGAAGTCTCTCGCCGAAAGGTCGTGCAGAGGGCCAAGCGCGGTGCCCGTCGATGCTCATCCCGCGACCAGGTCCGCACCGACAGCCCCTTCTCCCGACCGATCGCCTGCATCCGCTTCCGCAGATCGGCAATCGATCCCGCCTCGTCCGGCCAATCGATCCGCAGCAGCATCGCAAAGAGCCGCTCCGAGTCGTGGTCGTACATCTGGATTTCATAGATGTTCGCCCCCGCCGTCGTGACATGGTGGACGATCGGATCGGCCAGACCTCGGTTATCGGGACCGACAGCAGTGAGGATGACTTGCATGCGTGAGGGCCCGGAAGCGTCTCGGTGGGTTCTCTGGTCGTAATGTGCGAAAGTATAGCAATCATTCGTTCGGACGAGATGCCGACTTGATAATTTCAGGCTGTAGCCAGCGGCAACGACCTGTGGCTGGCCGAGGTCCGCGATGAACAATTCGGAGTCGAGTTCTGGGCCCAGATTCTCGGCTTCCCTGCTTCCTCCCCTCTCCCGTCGGGAGCCGTCTGGCCACGCTCCCTCACCCCAACCCCTCTGATATGGAAGGACCAGTCAAGGGGGGAGTTGTTGGAATTTTCGACGGGGCGGTTGGCGGCGGGGTCAGGTCATGGTCGTTGGCTCCTGGGTCGTGAATGGCGAAAACGGAGGGGGCCGAAGGCACTCTGAGAGGCGCGGGTGAGGTACCGCAGTCCAGGGTTTCGTCTTCGAGAAGCGAGCCTCAGTCTCCCGGCGAGCGTGCCGGACGAAGTGTATCGTCGATGCTCAAGAGGGGTGCGAGGGTTCTCCCGATGGTCTTGGCCGTCATCCGCTTTCGCTCAGTCGCGGGCTCCGTGGAAGGTTGAAGGTTGATGGTTGATGGTTGATGGCGACTGAATGTGGAAGGGCTTTGTGCATGGCTCGGGATCGACGAGTGAGGGGACATCGGAGCCATGCCTCAAAACTCCACTGCGGTCAGCACCACACCGGTCAGGGGGTGCGTGCGGTTTCGCAGCTCGCCAGTGTTCGGGCCATGGAGGTCGCTCCCTTCAGAGCTCCCTTCGAATCTCTCTTCAGAGCTGCGGCGGAAGGGCGAGGTTGCGTCGGGGTCGATGGTTTCATTTTGGTCTGGGCGGCAGCAGTCGGAGTCTTCACAGTGGACTTCACAGTGGACGAAGTCGATCGTTTCGGCTGTGCGGTCTTCGCCTGAGCATTCGCCTTCACCGGCGGACGAGGGATCTCCTTCACGCCCTCCTTCGTGGCCGCCTTCGACACCGCCGAACTCACCGCCACACCCGCACTGTGCCCCACAGCCCACACGAACCCCGCCAGTTCACGAGCCAGTGCGGTCACGATCTTGGTCCCGGTCTTCTTGCGGAGCTGCATCGCCAAACACTTCTTGCGCAGCCTGCGCAGCGCTTGATCGGTGATCGCGATCACCTCCTCCGAGACCCCCACGCGGCGCTCGGTCAAGGCCGCGCTCGCCACCAGCGAAGCGTTGAAGTAGTGCCACGCGGCCTCAATCAACAGCCGCCGCACATGCCGGTTGCCGGTCTTCGTGATGCCCCCCTGGCGTTGCGATTGACCGCTTGAATTCTCGCCCGGCACCAACCCGACATACCCCATGAAGTGCCCCGCCTTGGGGAACCGCACGAAGTCCCCGATCTCGGCTGCGATGCCGACCGCCGTCAACATCTTGATGCCGCGGAACGCTTGCAAGTTCTTCACCAGCGGGGCCAACGCCCACCCCTCGACGCAACCACTTCAGCTCGCGGTCATGAGAGAATGTCCCCACGCTCCGCAATGACTCGGTAGCCTGAAGACCTCTGTACCCCGAAGGGGTTATCCATCACAGCCCAGGGTCGCGACGCAGGAGCGCACCCTGGGAAACGAGGCCCGGTGCAGCCCAACCCTGAAGGGCAACGCCGTGAAGGATTTCCGTCAGTCAAAAACCTGGGTATCCAAGAACGGGGAGATCGAAGAAAAGCCAGATTCCTCACGGGATCCACGGAAGACGCATCCGTCAGAAAGGAATCTGGCTCATGTCTGGCAAGACGAAATCGAAGACTGCAAAGACCCTGAAGAAGACCACTGCGAGGCGCGGGAAGAGCCCGCCGGTCGCTCCGACCAATGCCCAGCAGATGCAGCGGTTGCTGAAGTGGTGGCTGCCCGATGACACGAGTTTTGCGGGTCTGAAGCTGCATGGGAATACGAGTTGGGTGGCGCGGACGTTGGTGTGTTTGGCGTTGTGTTGGGCGTTGTCGGAGTCGAAGCCGGTGACGGATGCGTTCACTCAAGCGGTGGGGTGGTGCCAGGTCTTGGAGGACGGATCGGTGCTGAGCACCTATCAGGGGTTCATGGGGGCCGCGCTGAAATGGACCGACTCTCTGCTCCCCATACTTTGGAAAGTGACTCAGTTGCGGATGGAGCAGCTCGGTGGTAATTATTACCGTATCGGGGGTTGGGTGCTAATCGCTTTTGATGGTTCGCGAGGGACTGCTCCGCGCACGAAGTGCAACGAGAAAGCGTTCTGTGCTCCGCATTATGGAAA
>JAYSVZ010000541.1:0-13659 GCA_043718305.1 Planctomycetota bacterium
GATTCCCTTGTGGCCGCAGATGGTTTGGGTCGAGTAGCCCTGTTGGACCGAAGCGAAGGCGGAGCCGACATCTTCGAGTTCGTTGTTGATGTTCAGCGAGACTTCGCTGAGGCCGACGACCAGTCCGAGTACGGCGATCGTGGAGATCAAAACGAGTTCCGCCGAGACGATGAAACCGGCTTCGTCGTTGCGGAGGGTGTTGATGAGGTTGAGCATGGTTTGTCTTTCGTGTGGTGGGGTCGAGTGGTGTCACTGTCGTTGAGACAATGAAAAGCACACCCGGTGCCAAACCCCGCCAGCGATGACAAAGAACATGAACAGCGGGTCGCGACGGATGCAGTGATTCCCAGTCTTTTATGCCACGCAACGATGTTCAAGAAACTTGACACCCGCCGCCCGAGCGACCCGCCCATCCCCCGACCGATGAGGCGAAACCGCCTCACGATCCAGCCCCCACCCGACCGATCACCAATACCCAAGACCACCAAAAGGGTTACACCACGAGGCCAAAAAACGACGCTGTGGCGAATTGGCAACACGCGAAACGCGGGGGCGGCTCTCCAGCGTCGCCTTTCGCTCCGCGAAAGAGCGTCGCCGGAGCGGTTGACTCCCGAAAATATTTTCCCCATCGGATGGCCATTCCTGAAAGGCCATCCGATGGGTTCTTTATTTTCCACCAGTGGCCTTAACGGTCACCCAAAGCGAATTGGTTCTGGCCTTGATTCCATCGATCGGAGAGGAAGCTTCGTGGCTGAGGTCGGGGCTGCTCGTTCGCCCGATGATGCGGATCGGCCCGCTGAACGCAGCTGCTTCCGAGGCTGTGATGAGTTTGAGCGTGACCGCTTTCGAGGAGTCCCCCTCCGGCGCGGACAGTCCCGGTTCGCAGGTCGCACCCACCGGCAGGCCCTCGACGGTGACCGTGATCGGGACGGCAAGACCGCCCCGGCGAGTGACCGTTACGGGGATCTCCAGCGGCTTGGTGGCATCCAGCACAAAGCGGTTTGCCGAGACGCCCAGATCGAACTCGGCGGTCTCGATCTGGGTTGTCAGTGCATAAAAGTGTCGACTGCTGCCGGAGCGAAAGCGGTCGGTGACTTCGATCACATAGTCGCCATCGGCGGGGATCGCGTGCGTGAAGTGCGGGTCGGGGGACTCTTCCACGTCATCTTGCTCTTTGAGTTCGGCCCCCTCCGAATTACGAAGGCGGAGGATCGCGTCGAGTGACGAGCCGAGACTCCGCGCATCGATGCGGAAGCGAATGTTCTGTCCCTTTGTGGCGGTGATGCGGTAGCGGTCCACGTCGTCTGGTTGGCCGATTGAGCCCGTGACTGAGGAGGGAACCGGCATCGGTGCTGAGTCGACCGTTTCGTCTTCAACATGCACCGGTCCGTTGACCAGCGGCAGTTGTGCGGGGGCGAACCCGGGGATCGGAATGCTCCCACTGGTCGGATCGAGTCCGAGCCAAGTCCCCTCCGCGATGAGCGTCACCTGCGGTGCGGTCAAGTTCCACCCATGCGCTGTGACCGCGCCGGGTTGCCGAACGAGCGGCACGATGTGGTCGATCACGGGGCCGGTCGTTAGCAAGAGCCGATAGATCGCATGCTCATCTCCATAGTAGTTGATGCTCGAATCGGGTTGCGATGGGAAGGCAAAGACCCGCACGATGTACTGGCCATCTTGGGGCACCGTCCAGGCGATCTGCGGATCGGTTCCGTGCTGGTCCTCGTTCTGTTCCAACACAAACCCGCGCGCGTCGGCGATTTGAAGGACCGCATCGAGCGACGAAGGGAGCGTACGATGCGCCTCCACAGAGGCCACGAGCGTCTGCCCGGCGGTGAGCGTCACTGCATACGAGTCCACATCACCTCTTTTTTGCAGAGCCCCGTTCATCATGATCGGCAAGGCAGCCACGGCCTGGGCTTCCTTCGCGGCATTGTTCGGTTCCACCTCATTCAGCTCCGGCAGCGTCCCGATGATGACCGGTCGCGGCTCGCTCGCCCCCTCGGCGTTGTGCCACCGCAGCCAGACCACTCCCGGGCGGAACTCGAGGGGCGTCTTCAGGAGGAACTCCTCCGGCTTGTCAGTCGGGGTGACCACGACCTCGGGCCGATCCGACCTAACGGTCAGGGGAGCTGTCCCCGGTTTTCCGGTGACTTTGAGAAGGGTGTCATGACCCGCCTGAGCCCCGGCGGGGAACAGATGCCGGACCTCGGGCGGATCAGCGTGTGCAACGCTGGCCCAGAGACAGGACACGATCAAGATCAATCGGTGGGGGTGCATCATGTTGATCGTGTCCTCGAGAGTAAGAGTTCGATGGATGTTGACAGAAGTTGATGATAAACATCAGGATGAGATGATGGACACCCTTCCAGTTCAAGGGCCAGGCATTGAGGAACGGCAGGCGAGGGATGAGATGACGACTGCGTTTGAACAGGCGGAATCGCTGCTGGCAGCACTCACTCGGGCCGAAAAAGTTCAGTTGGTTTAGTCAGTGATTCATGATTTGGGAGATGCGTTTCCTGGGATCGAGAGTCGACCGGGGGTTTGTGGCGGTGAACCCTGCATCGTTCGAACTCGGATTCCTGTCTGGTGTCTTGGAACAAGCTCGTCGTCTGGGGACCAGCGAGGCCGATCTCTTGCGAAGCTATCCGACACTCCGGGCCGAGGACATCGTCCAGGCGTGGGTCTATGTTCGAACGCATCGTCAGGAAATCGAACTTGAGATTCGTGAAAACGAGGATGCTTGAGTCGTGGCAGAACTATTCTTCGAGCGGCCCGGAATGATGCTTTGATTCGGGGATCGTTCTGCCCCTCGACCCTCACCCCCAGCCCCTCTCCCGGGGGGAGAGGGAGCCGGAAAAAGGCATCATTGCTGACCGCGCGGAGAATATATTCCTAAACCATCCGAATCGCCATATTTGCGTCGTCATACCCAACTGCTGGAGCTTGACAGGCTCCGAGGTGGCAGACGTAGAGCGTGACACACATGGCCTCCGGCTTGCCTGCGAAGACGGGGTGGCCCTGATTATTGTCGGGAAGGTTCGGGACTCTCAGCAGTGTGTAGCTCGGGACGAACCGGCGGTGGAAGGTGGCTAGGAGCTGGTCGGCCTTGTCGGGTTGGCCCCCTTCGAGGAGTAACAATTCCGGAGTCGGACCCAGCACGAAATCGAGAGCGATTAAGGCTTGTGAAGCACCCCGTGAGTGATCGGCCATGAGGCCCGACACGGCAGCCAATGCGTCCCAGCCGCTGGTGTCAGCATCGGCAGTGGGTGCCACTGGCGGTCGCTTTGGACCGCCAGTGTCTGCGGGCGTCGAGGAACCTTCAGTGGGTTGTCCCGACACTGGCGAGTCAAAGCCCTCGCCAGTGGCACCCGAACGCCCCGTGAGTGCAGTGAGCCGCAACAGAGCCAGCGCCGCGCAGCTATGCGCAGCGGGGGTGGCATTGTCCTGGACCTCTTTGGTGCGGTTGATGAGGGCTTCGTGGTCGTCGCTGGTGTAGAAGAAAATGCCGTCCTCGGGATCGGCGAAGTGCTGCTGCATGAAGTGCGCGAGGGCGTGGGCTTCCTGAAGCCAGCGGACATCGAAGTCGGTTTGGTACAGGTCGATGATGCCGTCGATCAGGCAGGCGTAGTCGTCGAGGTAGGCGTTGAGCCGCGCGTGGCCGTCTTTGTAGGTGTGGAGGAGAGGAGAGACGAGAGACGAGAGACGAGAGCTAGAGGGAGAGAGCGATTGTTCTGGCACTCGACTCTCGTCTCTCGTCTCTCCTCTCATCTTCGTGAGTACGAACCTCGCTGCATCCTGTGCCGCCTGCAAGTACCGCTTGTCCCCCAGTACCTGTGCCCCACGGGCCATGGCCCCGATCATCATGCCGTTCCAGGCTGCGAGGATTTTCTCGTCGCGACCGGGGGCGATGCGGGTGGCTCGGCGTTCAAGCAGCTTCTGCTTGCCCCAGTCGAGCGTGGCCAAAAGCTCTTCGAGCGGGGTCTTCAGCTCCTTGGCGACTTGAGCCAGCGGCTGGGGGCGGTTGAGGATCGAGTGGCCTTCCCAGTTGCCGCCGGGGGGCACGTCGTAGCAGGCACAGAACAGCTTCCCATCGTCTTCGCCGAGGACTTCGGCGATCTCCTCCGGGGTCCATACAAAGAACTTGCCTTCGACGCCTTCGCTGTCGGCATCTTGCGTGGAGTAGAAGCCGCCCTCGGGCGAGGTCATCTCGCGGAGGACGTAGTCGAGCGTCTCACGGGCGATACGGGCGAAGTCCTCGCGCCCGGTGGCTTGGTACGCTTCCAGGTAAACCGGGACGAGCAAGGCATTGTCGTACAGCATCTTCTCGAAGTGCGGCACCAGCCAGTGGGCATCGGTCGAGTAACGATGGAACCCGCCGCCGAGGTGGTCGTAGATCCCCCCGCCCGCCATCTTCTCCAAGGTCAACGTGACGGCGTCGAGAGCGGCCTTGTTCCCGAACCGCTTCCAGCAGCGGAGCAGCACACGCAGGTCCATCGGGTGCGGGAACTTGGGGGCCCCGCCGAACCCGCCATGCACGCGGTCGAGCGTCGAGAGCAGTTCCTGTTCGGCTCGCTTGAGCAGTGACTCATCGAGTCCGGTCTGCTCGAAACTCGGGGACGTGAACCGCGCGATGGCATCGACGAGGCTATTAGAAGACTCTGTCACCTCCGGACGGCGATTGGTCCAGAAATCGTGCATCAACGACAGGATCTCGCGGAACCCTCGCATGCCCATGCGCGAGGTCGGCGGCCAGTACGTCCCTCCATAGAACGGCTTGCCTTCCGGCGTCAGAAACACCGACATCGGCCAGCCGCCGCGCCGCGTGATGAGCTGGACAGCGGCCATGTAAATCTGGTCGAGGTCGGGGCGTTCCTCGCGGTCAACCTTGATGTTGATGAAGTGCTCGTTCATCACGGCGGCAATGCTGGGGTCTTCGAAGCTCTCGTGCTCCATGACGTGGCACCAATGGCACGCGCTGTAGCCGATCGAGAGGAAGATCGGTTTGTCTTCGGCCTTGGCGCGGGCCAGGGCTTCTTCGCCCCAGGGATACCAATCAACGGGGTTGTAAGCATGTTGCCGCAGGTACGGACTGCTTTCCGCTCCCAAGCGGTTCGCGGGGCGGGTGGGGGCGGTTGACTGGCCCGTTGAAGGGTGCATGCGAAGAGTTTCCCGGCAGTCGCGGATGAAACGCCCCTGTTGCGACAGGCACAAGGCATCTCACCCGAACCGGCATCCTATGCCGGAGGACCGCGAAAGCGAACCGAGCTTCGCCGCTCGGACCGATCCACCAGTTCTGCAGAACGATTTGCAGAATATTCAGAACCAAAATTTGACCCCGCCCCGGCAGGGCGTAGGTTTGCAGTGTGAGTGGTTTCACGCCCGGATGAGTAACTTGCCTGTGAGAGGGACAAGTTAGTCAATCTGGGAAACATGTCCGGGTCGTACCGATTGTCTGGACTGAGCAGGGCTTGAGGACCGATATCGAGAAGCGGCAACTTCTCGGATTGGCTCAGTGCCCGACCAGACCGGTCAGCACAACTGAGAGAGAGACAAGATGAAGAAGATCCTGTGGAGCTTGTTCGGTGTGGGAGCATTGGCCTTCGGAGCTCAGGTGGCCTACACGGCTGTCGATCAACAGCAGTACACCGTGAACGTGCCGCAGCGCATCACCATTGATGCCCTCGGTGCGGCCAACGTCACGGCGACGCTGCCCGATTCCAATGCCACCCTCGCCTTCCCGAGTCAGAACTGGGATGTCAAGGGGAACGTTCAGCCAGGTGTGAACGTGAACTTCAAGACACTGCAAGCCTTCACGAACACGACTACTCCGAGCTTCAAGCGGGACGCCCGGTTGAGCCTGGGACTCGTCTCGAATACGGGTCCAGCCGTCTGGACCCCCGGAGTGCTGGTCGACAGCACCAACTACGGGGGTGGCGATGAAGAGGCCCTCGTCTCCTGCACCTCGAACGGGGTGGGCCGGGCCGTTCTCAGCTTGGGCGTGGAGTTCCTAACCGTTGATATCGGCCAAGTGGCGGAAGGCGACTACGTCACGACCGTTCAAGGCACCGTGACCGCCAACCCGTAGTCCAGAAGCGGAACCCATGACAGGTTCCAGGAACAACTCGACGCATGGATTCGCGAACGACCACACACAGCGGCGGCTTGACGCGGACCTGGGGGTTCGCGTGGGCCGCCGTTTTGTCGTTGGTGGTCGTTGTCTGCTGCGAGCCACTGATCGCCGAGCGGCCCCCATCGATTCAGGTTCAAAGCAAGGTCCAGACACTGAAGCTCGTCGATCCGAGACAACCGGCGGTCTTCCCGGAACAGTCGTGGAAGCTCATCGCTCCGAGCCCATTCGGACCGACGGTCACGATCTGGTCGGTCGAACCGTTCCGCAACCAGCGTGATCCTTCGATGCAGGTCGACGCTCAGATCGAGCTGCGAATCGGCTCGGGGAAACGCGGCCGGAAGAGTGACTGGGAAGTCATCGTGCCACATGATCGCACCGATTTTCGGGGAAGACGCAACTTGGCGGAAGTGATGGCGGGCACCTTTGGCGGTAACGGCGATGCGGGGATCACGGTCTCCTTCCTCGTCCATGAACAACCGCTGGTGGCGGAAGGGTTCTACGAAACCACAGTCGTCGGCACCATCACTGAGTCGTACTAGGGCACTGAGTCGTACTAAGGAGGGAACCTTGCGTCTTCGAGTGGTTCAAGTCGGTCGCCTTCAGGAACGGCGTGTCGCCGTGGGCCTGTGCGCGCTCGCCTTGCTCGGGGCGCTGGCGGGGTGTCGTTCGTTTGCCCCACCTCAACCACGGACAGTCGAAGAGATCTATTACGAAGCGCTCGCCGCGAACAAACCGGAAGAAACGCTGGGGATGGACTACCCCGCCAACGGGGTCTATCCCTCGGAACATACCTACCCCGAAACGGGCCCGTCGCCATCACCGCTGGGCAGTCCCCAGCCGCTATTAGCACCCGCTGCCAAACCGCTGGACCCCTCGCAACACGGGACAGCCCAGCCGCCGCCGACAGGCATCCGGACCATTGCCGCCGAAACCGGCCACCAGCTCGTCAGTGATATCTACACCGATACCGATGTTCGCGAAGCGATCCAGGCTCTGGCAACACAAGCGGGCGTCTCGATCGTGATGGACGACATGGTTCGCGGCAATGTGAACTGCACGATTGAGAAAGAGCCGTTCGAACAAGCTCTGCAGCGAATCCTGTTGCCGATGGGCTTTGTCTACAAGAAAAAAGGGAACTTGTTCTTGATCGGGGCGACCGACCCCGCGTCGAACCTGTTCCCGCACATTGCCACTTCGGTCGAGTTTCGGCCGCACCATCTGTCCGCTCAGGAGCTCATCGCGCTCTTGCCACCCCGGCAATCGCAGTTCGTGCGAACCGTCGAGAAACGAAACTTGATCGTGATCGAAGCCCCGGAGGAGATCGCCCGGAATATCCACGCTCAACTCTCTTCGGCTGACACTCCGATCCCGCAGATCGTGATCGAAGCGGTCGTGTGCGTGGTCGCACCGGATAAGGGACTCCAGTTCGGAATGGACTGGAATCAGTTCCTGAAGGTCGAAGGGTTTGACGCGCTCAACGTCGGGATGGCCGGATTGGCCTTCACCGGTCAAGTCAGCCCGCACGGTGCCAAAAGTGCCTTCAGTGACTTCGCGGTGACTTCCGCGTTTGTAAAGCTCCTCGCGAAGGAAGGGTATGTAACGATTCGCGCAGCTCCGCGCGTGATGGCCAAGGATGGCGAAAAGGCCGAAATCTCCATCGCCCGTGACACCTTCTTCAGCGTCCAGCAAGGGGGGAACCAGTTTACCTTACGGCAGGACATCGAGAAGGTCGAATCGGGGATCAGCCTGATCCTCACGCCCTCCATCCGCGGAGAGAACGTCCAGATTCAAATCGAGAAGGCCGAGGTCAGCGAAGATGTTCGCACCAGCGACCCCGACCAGCAACTGATTAACAACCCCTTCCCGCTCATCAATCGCCGTCGCGTGACGACCACCGTGCAGGTCAAAGACCGGCAGACGATCGTCATCGGTGGACTCGTCCAGCGGCAGACGATCGATCGCGAGCTGCGGATTCCGTACCTGGGAGCACTCCCGGGGGTCGGGAACATGTTTCGACGAATTGAGAAGCAGGAGCAAGATGCCGAGGTCGTGATCTTCATCTCTCCGAAGATCGTCGTGCCGACCGCAGCTGCTCCGGCCTACGCCCTTCCGGTGGAGGGGGTTCCCGTCGAAGGGGGGCTGGAAGTTCCCGAGCTGGTTCCAGCACCGCCCGCCATTCCGCCCGTCGAGTCGATCCCCGTGCCGATGGCCACGGTTCCCCTTCCCGCACCAGTCGCGAGCGCCCCCGCAGTGGTGGCTCCTGTTCCCGCCGTCTCGGGGCCAGTGGTCCCGCAGTTGCGAGTCTTGCCCCCCGCCCACGGGGATTGAGGCGAGCCCGTAGAACGGACCCCCAGGTCCGTTCTTCCCGAACGAATCACGGTGGTCACGAAGACCCCCGACCAGTCCCACGGACGGAGCACGCATCCATGAGGCGCCTCATGTCCCGGACCGTCTCTTTACTCGCCATCGCCTGCCTCCTCGGGCTGACCTCAGCAGTCTCAGCCCAGGCGACCAAACCGGGCTTCGGGCCCAGTGGAGCCACACCCGCGAAGCCCGCGCCCGATCCCGCGCCCGTGGCCCCTGTTCCGGGTGCCAAGCCTCCCAACTTCCAAGGGAAAGAACCCCCGAAGCCCGCCAAACCGGCTGGCCCGGCCACGGTCAAGTTTCAAGATCAGGTGCGACCTGGCTTTATCATCCAGCCGATCGTCAATCGCCTGGAAGCCCGCCGCGGCAAGGTGCTCCTCGTGGAATGGGCGATCACCTGCGAAGGGGCTCCCGCCTCGATCGAGATTCGTCCGGTCGCTCTGAGCCAGGACGAGAACGGCTCGATCTTTGCCGATGACAAGCTCCCTCCGCCCGCCGACTTAACGATCCTCACCCCTCTTAAAGTCGAGATGCAGCCGACTGAAAAATTCATTGTCAAAGGTCGCTTGCGAGTCCCCGATACCGATTCCAACTACCACACCTTTGGCCTCCTGGTCCGTGACGCCGGACAACTCAAGATTAAGACCGATGCCAATCAGCCAGATGGCGGTGCCCGCGTGGGTGTCAACTTCATCACCCAGTATTTGATTCGGGCCGATCTAACCGTCCCCGGCGTTCCCGAGGGGCTCGCTGCTAAGCTCAAGATCGAGTCGATGGAACTGGTCGAACAAGATGGAGTGCCCTTCACTCGGGCCTGGATCGTCAACCCCACCGAAGGCCCCATCCAGTTCGGCGTCCGCAGCCAGATCCGCGCCACCCAAGAGTCCGCCAACGGGAACGACTTCCTCCTCGGAATGCGCGCTCGGGCAGCTCTCGAACCACCCGACAAGTATGTTGGTCGGATTCTCCCCGGCGCTCGGATTCGCATGGAAAGCCGCGTCCCCTTCCCGGTTTTTCCCGGCGAGTATTACATCGAAACCTCGGTCATGGATGACAACCGGGTGGCGGTCAAATCGGGCCAGCCCGTCAAAATTCGCGATGGCGAATTCCCCGCACAGGGGCTGGAATCGGTCCAGGCAGCTCCCGGGTTGATTGTCTCCCCGTCACAAATCGAACTCTCTGTTCAGCGTGGTGGTTCCCGCTCGAGCGTCCTGGTGCTGAAGAACGACAGTCCCCTGGCTCAAGAGATCAAGCTCGCGGGAATGACCCCCGATGGGGCTCCCGCCGAGTGGATCGCCGTTCGCCCCGACTCTGTCTCATTGCCCGCTGGGGCGACGCGGAAGGTGGCGGTCACGCTTGTTGTCTCGGGCGATATGAACATTCATCGCTATGCCCGCCTGAAGATCACCTCGCAAGCCGCAGGAGCCACCCCGCATGATTCGACGCCGATCTCTGTGGCGCTCCTCGGACGCGGGACCGGGGCTGCGGTTCTGGAGGCCAGTTCGCTCGCCTGGGACACCACCGGCGCGGTCCCCAGCTTCATGGTGAAGGTCACGAATAGCGGCATCCGTCACTTCCCGGCGGAAGCCATGCTCACCTTGGCCGATGAATCGGATCGTCCGATCGACATCAAGGGCGGCTTCGGGCAATGGATCCTCCCCGGAACGACCGAAACGATCCGCTTCAAACCGCCCCGATCTTTGCCCAACGGTCACTACAAAGCCATCGTGCGCATCCAAACCGCTGACCCCGCCCAGCCGATCGAGCAAAAGCTCGAACTCGACTACACCGGCGGCGAGTGAGACTCGCCTTTGGGTGAGATGTTCTCCATGCGGGTGAAGGCCCGGCCATTCTGCTCCCGCGAAGCGAGTGAGGATCGGAATGGTCGCCCCGTTGGGGCTTGTGTCGCGTGAGAAACCGGGGACCAGGGCCTTCAGCCCTGGCTGGGCGAACGGGTCG
Source organism: Planctomycetota bacterium (assembly GCA_043718305.1). Lineage (GTDB taxonomy): Bacteria > Planctomycetota > Planctomycetia > Planctomycetales > Planctomycetaceae > TH-plancto1. Next base: position 10,457 of record JAYSVZ010000541.1, read on the forward strand.
CCCCATTGGGCCGAAAGAGGTCGCATGCTCTGGGCACTTGGTGCCAAATCCAATTCGTCACCGAACCAGTGCCACAAAATCTTGTCCGCATACCCGAGCCAAGTTGTCACTGCACTTTTTTCCCCTCACGCCGCGATTCCATTGCGGATTGGCCCACACCAAACGTAATCTCTGGTCAGTACCAGGCGCGGAACGGGCCAATGGTCGGTTCGTTGATATTCGCGAAGGGACAGCCGAGGAGGGACTCAACATGCAGAAGCGTCGGATTTCGTTCGTTGTCACAATGGTGGCACTGGTGTTGCTCGGCTTCGGCTGGGGGTATGGGCAGGGGCGGACCACGAAGACCGTGGCTCCGGAATCGTTGCTTCCCGGTGATGCCGTTCTGCTGGCCAAGATTGATGGCTCGCTGATCCATGCCGCTGCGTTTGAGAAAACAGCAGCGTATGACGCCCTCTACACGAGTGGCCTGATGTCGTTCTTTGAGAAGACCTTTAACCGCGTGAAGGGGATGGCCGGGCCAGCTCCGATCAAGCCGTTCACTGACGCCCTGAAGACCATCAGTGAGCATGGCGTCTCGCTAGCCGTCAGCCCGGGGATGGGCGATCGCGGGCCTCAACCGTGGGGGATCGTGGTGTTCCATGAAGGGGCCACGCTCGACAAATTGATCTCCAGTGCCGTGCAATTGGGATCGAGTGGCGAGATTAAGCCAGAGCGGAAGACCATCGGCAAACGGATCGTCGTTCGCTTCGACATCCCCGACTCCCCCGGTGTCGAAGTCGGCTGGTGGGTCGAGGGGAAGCATCTCGCCGTGGTGGTCGGCATCGATGCCATTACCCAGGCTCTGGCGGTCGCCGATGCCAAGAGTGACAACGTCACGACCAATGCCTTGTGGGCCAAGTACAGTCAGCCGACCGACAGCGAACTGACCTCGTTCGGGTGGCTCGATCTGGCCCCGTTGCGGGCGATGTTCGGCGGGATGCCGATTCCGAGACAGAACCAGGACAACCCGACTTCGGTCCAAGAAATCCTCACAGCCCTTGGTCTCGACAACCTCAACTCGATCGGTGTGCAGTCCGGGATCAAAGGCCGCTCGCTGACTTCCGTCACCTCGTTTGATGCTCCTGGTGAGCGACGCGGGCTGCTCGCCTTGATGGATCAGACGCCGATCACTGTCGCCGATTTGCCGCCGCTCCCGCAGAAGCTCAGTTCGTTTATGGCGACCAGCTTCGATAGTTCGAAGGCCCTCAACACCATTTACAACACCGCCATCGATCTCGAAGCGGTGCTCTCTCCGGATACGGCCTTTGTCCAGGCGGGTCGCGCAGAGGCGAGAGAACGACTGGGGATGGACGTGATTGATGATCTCTTGTCAGCCCTCGGCACGGTGACGTGCCTCTACAACGATGAGGCCCAGACCGGGATCGGCATCGCTCCCGCGTTGATCGTGCAGGTCAAGGACGCGGAGAAACTCCAGACCGGACTGAACAAGCTGTTGGTGGAGCTGCTCCCCCAGTTGTCCAATGGGCAGGTCAATACACGGGTGGAGGAGAACGAGGGGACGAAGACCTACCACATCGAAGCCCCCCAGGGCGGGTTCTCGCCCGCGATCCTGGTGAGCGATCAATGGCTATGCGTTTCGATCCTGCCCCAACCGGTCCGCGCGTTTGAGCTGCGCGTGAGTGGAGAACTCCCCAAGTGGGATGTGGCCACGCTCCCAGAAGAGACCGCAATGGCGATTCCGGAATCATTCACCGGGTTGACGGTCGTCGATCCGAGTTCGACTTACCGGATGATTATAGGGCTGGCCCCGATCGGGCTGAGTGTGGGTCAAGCGGCAATGGTTCAATCGCGGATGCTGCCGCCCGATGCTCCGCCGGTGCTAGTGGTCAGCGATCTGCCGCCGGCCGAGATGGTGACGAAGCATTTGTACCCGAACGTGGCGTGGTCACTGGTCGACGAGAATGGCTGGACCACGCGGTCGAACTCATCGGTGCCGGGACTCCCGATTCCGGGCGGCGATGGGGGCGCGACGAGCATTGCGGTGCCAGCGGTGCTGATCGCCTTACTGCTGCCCGCAGTGCAACAAGCCCGCGAGGCGGCCCGCCGCTCGCAATCGAAGAACAACCTGAAACAGATCGGGTTGGCGATGCACAACTACCACGATACGTTCAATCACTTCCCGACCGGAACCGTCGAGAACGAAGACCTGGAAGTCGAAGAACGGCTGAGTTGGATGGTCAGCATCCTGCCCTATATGGATCAGGCTCCGCTGTACAACACCATCAACATGAAGGAAGGCCCCGCCTCGGAAGCGAACGCGACCCCTTTGATGATGGTGATCCCGACTTACCACAACCCGAGCGTCGGCGAAATCGGTCCGACGACGCACTACGTGGGAATCGGCGGGATCACCGAGGAAGGCCCCACCGCCGAATTGCCGAGCCCCGTGGCTGGGATCTTTGGGTACAACCGCAAAGTCAGCTTCCGGGACATCACCGATGGAACGTCGAACACCCTGATGGTGGCTGACTCCAACGGCTACACCGGCAACTGGGCTCAAGGCGGGCAGTCGACAATCCGGGCCTTCACCCAACAACCGTACATCAAGGGGCCCGACGGAATCGGCGGCCCGCATGTCGGTGGTGCCAATATGTTGCTGGGCGATGGATCGGTGCGGTTCATCTCCGAGACCATCGATAACCGGGTTCTCGAAGCATTGGCAACGATGCAAGGGGGCGAGGTGGTCGGCGAGTTCTAAGGCGAGCGGTCAGACTTGTTAGACCTGTGGCACGGGCGTCCCGCCCGTGCATTCCCGTCAACTCACAGGGGCGAGACGCCCCTGCCACGATAGGCGTTCTCTGACCGTTCGCCTAAGCACCGCTCGATCAATGACTGTCCGATCGTCGTGGAACGCAACGCGATCCAACGTTGGTTCGCGGAGCGAACCACGACGATCATTTGTCGAATGGTCCTAAGTGGGACTGCGGGTGCCACTGGCGAGAGCTTTGGTTCGCCAGTGTGAAGTGAATCATGGTTCCAAGGACAGGCAGGGGTGTAGTCGCGAATCACGGCAACCGGTCGATGGAGCGAATGTCTGCCTGACAGACCCCAGAGGGGTCTCAGAAATTAGCCGGTGGTTGAGCGTCAGCGACACCACCGGTCCCCCGCCCGCCCCGTGATTGCATCCTGAAGGGATGCCAGAA
>JAYSVZ010000542.1:0-13629 GCA_043718305.1 Planctomycetota bacterium
ACCATCGGCTCGTGGGCCATCTCGCTCATCGCCACGATGGCCGAAGGCCAGAACTGGGACAAGTGGACCCGTCGCGGCATGTTCGCAGCTGCCGGGATGGGAACGGGGGCTGCCGCGTGGGGCGTGTGGCAGTCATTGTTTATGCCGGGCGGTGATCTGTTCTCATCGCATGGCCAAGACTCCGCCTTCACGCACTTCGGCAGCCACTCGCTGGTGACCGATGTGGGCACTCCGACACTGGCGGGGTTCATGTGCTTCTTCGGCTTCTCGTTCGCACTCATCAACTGGCTGAAGCAGACCGATCCGCTCCGCATGTCGCGGATCGCGATGTGGCCGCTGGTGGCGAGCATCATCATCGGGGCGATCACCTCGATGGTCTTGGCCTTTCCCATCGGGATGGCTCTGCTCTGGACAGGGGTGATCTCGGGGAGCGTGCAACTGACCTCACCAGGGAGGGAGCCGAAGCGGGCGTAATGTCGGCGATTTCTCCGAAATCGCCGCTCGACGCAGGCGTAGGGTGGGACCAGCCGCTCGGGGCGCAGGCCCACCATTCGGAGGGCCAGATCACTCATGGTGGGCCTGCGCTCGAAGCGAGCTTGTCCCACCCTACGGCGAGGTCAAGCCATTCCGGAAGGATGGCAGAGATCGCGAGGCGTTGTTCGATTTCTGGCATCCCTCCGGGGCAAGGCTTCCAAGGCGTGCCAAGATCACGGATTCCCAGTGTTTCCAGGAGCTTCAGAGGCAGAGAATGAACCACGGAACACACGGACTACACGGAAAAAGAACAGTGAGGAAGTCGTTCGTAGAGCGGTCGAGTTCCGCCTGTCACATCGCCGAAAGACAGACCTTCGTCCCTCAGCGAGACGTTCGGAAGACGCTTGGTTTCCTCTCTTTTTCCGTGTGTTCCGTGTGTTCCGTGGTTCATTTTTCTGCTCTTGGAAATGTGATCCCGGCTCTGTACGGCAGTGCTGGTTCCGTGGTGTCGCTGCGCTCAACCACCGGCTAGTTTCTTTCATCCCTCCGGGATGGAAGAGGTCTCCGAAATCGCCAGATCGACATTCGCGTAGCAAGCGTAGGGTGGGACCAGCCGCTCTGGGCGCAGGCCCACCATTCCGAAGGCCAAGTCGCACTTGGTGGGCCTGCGCTCGAAGCGAGCTTGTCCCACCCTACGGTTACTCTCACCTCGTTCCAATCGACGATTCGAGTCTTTCCATGCAACGTCAACTGAGCATCGCTTTCTTCCCGCTCATCATCCTCGCCGTGCTGGCCATCGCCGTGCTGGCCATCGCGGTGTTCGCAGCCATCCGGCACGGGTACGGCAAGGCTTTGTTGATCGTCGGAGCAGTCGGCCTGGGCGGGCTACTTCTAGCGGGATTCGCAACGGTCGGGGTTCAGAATCCACCAACAGTCGCTGACTACTCGACGAGTCATACGTTGCAATCGCCTTTAGGGTTTGCACCGCCGTGGATCATGTTGCTCGCACCAGCATTTGCCGGACTCGTCTTGTGGACCGCATTTCAGCGAAGGGATCGGGTGGCTGGCCAAATGCTAGTGCCCCTGCTGATGGCGGGAGTTTGCTTCGGCGGAGTCTTTGCAGTCCACGTATGGTCAACATTTTCGGGCTCCGCTATGGCCACGCCCGCCATACCCGAGCCTCCAGCGGTGCCAGGCGAAACATCCGTGACCTCTCACCTCGCCACACAGCCGAGTGCCTCAGCGACTCCCACCGGCCCCGCCCCCAGCCAGATCCTCTTTACCACCGGCAACGCCAAACCGATCCCGATCCAGGAACTCCCCGGCTGGCGTAAGAACCCGCCGAACGAAGGCGACCTCAACAAGGGATTCTCGAAGTACGTCTTAACCAGCAAGCAGTTCGCGACGGTCGAAGAGGCTGAGGCTGAACTCTTCGAGACCCTGACTGCTGATGTGCAACGCGGGTTCGCTCACCACTGGCCGGACACAGTCGGCTGGGTGCCGACGCGCGAGGACATCACGCAGAGCGGTCTGATCACCGAACGCGTCGACGAAACGTTGACTGTCAAAGTCGGCGAGTTCGAGAACCCCGTCCACCGCGTCTCGTGGCTGGTCGAGTTTCGCCCCGACACCAACCAGACGCTCCACGCCCGGTGGTATCCGCTGGAAGCAGAACGACGCTCGAAGCTGATCCTCTCCGCCCTAGCCGGTGTGGCGGGCTTGATGGGTGTTGCGGCGATGGCTCTCCGTCGGCGACAACAGTTGCCAGCGACTGCAGCGACTCCGGCGAAGTCGCTGGCCTGAAGTCGAGCCCGTCTTGAGTCCCGGTTTGCACTCCCGGTAGACTGCACGGCCTCGGGAGAAGCATCGCCGCGTCGCCCGCAGTCACACGGAGGTGGCCGGTGCTGCTCACTCGTTCGATTCGCCGCAAGCTTTCGCTGAGCCTCGGTCTGGTCTTTCTGCTATTACTCTTCTTTGCCATCAGCAGTGTGCAGAGTCTGCGGGCCTATTCACGGATGATCCACAACCTGGAAACGACGGTCAGCAAGACCCCGCACCAAGGAGAATTGATCGCTGCTTTTGCTTCCTTGGTGGCCCCCCTGACGGTGTCGATACCTTACGATCCGGCAAACCCCGCTGCGTGGAACTGGACCGCCCAACGGCAACAGGACGAGTTCCTCGAACGGCTTGGCGAAGCCCGGAAGAGCGTCGACAAGTTTCGCAAGCAACTTCGAGACAGCGGCAGCCTGGCCGCGGCATCGACCGAGAAACAACGGGAACTCGAGCATCTGTTTCAACGAATCGACTCGGAGTTCCCCCAGTTCGAGTCGAATGCAACACTCCTGACGGAACCCACGAAGCATCAAGAAAGCGTCCGTGATATTCTGAAATGGACTTCGCAGTTGATCGATCTGTCGACCGAGATGCCCGATCCAGCGGTGCATCTGCTTTCACTGTTGAACAATGCGCGCGCTGATTATGAGTCGCATCGGTGGCTCGTCGTGACCTTGGGAGTGACTTCGCTGATCGTCGCCGCAGCCGTGTCGATCATGGGGTATCACTGGTTCTTTAAGCCACTGCGGGCCTTGCACCGCGACTTTCAAATGGTCGCCAAGGGCGATTACTCCCACCGCTCCAGTGTCGATACGAATGACGAACTGGCCAGCCTGGCCAAGGCGTTTAACAGCGTGACCTCTCAGTTTCAATCCGAGGTTGCCAACCGCGAACAGGAAATCAGTATCCAGGCCCGCAAGCTGGTCCAGTCGGAACGGGTCGTCAACGTCGGCTTCCTGGCCGCCGGGGTGGCGCATGACCTCAACAACCCGCTGGGGATCATGGCTGCCTGTGGCGAGGCAATTGAACGGCAGTTCTATGTTCCACTCGCCGAATGGGCCGTCGCGGATTACGAGATGTGCCGCGAATATAGCCAGATGATTTCCAGCAACGTCCAGCGGTGCCAGCGGATGACGCACCGGCTGCTTGATTTTGCCCATGGGACCAACTCGGAGAAGAACTATTACGACCTGACCGCGATCATTCGCGATGTGGTCCAGACCGCCGAACATATGGGGAAATACCAGGACCGCAAGATTCTCTTCGAACGGGCCGAACCGTGCGAGGCGTATGTTTCCGGTGATGAGATCAAGCAGGTCGCCTTGAACCTCGTCGCCAACGCTCTTCAGGCGACTCCCCCCGGCGGTCGACTCACGATCACGTTGGTCGAGTCGACAGACCAAGTTGAGATCCTGTTTGAAGACACTGGTTGTGGAATGACACCAGAGATTCTGGAGAACCTGTTCGACCCGTTCTTCACGACCAAGGAAGTCGGCCAGGGAACGGGGCTGGGCCTTTCACTGACGCGGAAGATGATCGAATCGCACGGCGGAACGATCGGGGCCAGCAGCGAGGGTCTGGGGAAGGGGAGTAAGTTCCGCGTTCGACTCCCCAAGATGCAGGCCACTCCCATCCGGGTGTAGAATATTTCTCGCACCGATGTGTGGGTGAACTACGTCGAACGTCGATCGGGACGGCCTGGAAAGGCCGTCCTACTGTAGGACGAGCTTTCCAGCCCGTCCCCGCTGCGTACGAGCAAAACGGAGCCAGTCCGCATGGGCAGCGAGTTGCCCGTTCCATGTCACCCTCAACAAAGTCAAACGTCGAACTGGACGGCCTGGAAAGGCCGTCCTACGGTAGGATGGGCTTTCCAGCCCGTCCCCGCTGCGTACGAGCAAGCGGAGCCAGTTCGCATGGGTCATCGCCTGACTTTGGCCGACTGCCAGACTCTTTTGTGATCCAGACTGCGCTTGCGGAAGGGGCCACACCAATCCTCGAATCGTACACCTGCACTCCTCATCAATCGGGTGAACCTCTACGATGAGTATGTCAGCCGCTGAGCGGAGTGATGGGCGGCATCGGCTCTGGTGGAGAATTGATCCTTGGCCACACATCTCGATCTTCGGTGGCTCGTGGCAGCCCTGGCGCTGGCTGCGGCGGCACACTCTTATGGAGCGGATGTGGCTCCGCAAGTTCTGGAAGCCCAGGCGGCGCGCATTGCGACCGTGAACAAGGCGATGCCCGCTGTCGTGGCGATCTTCGACAACGAAGGGCAAGGCGGCGGGTCGGGGGTTCTCATTCAGCCGGATGGTCTGGCGGTCACCAACTTCCACGTGGTGGAAGGGATGATGCCGTTTATGAAGTGCGGGCTGAGTGATGGGAAGCTGTACGAGGCGGTCGTTCTGGGGATTGATCCGACGGGGGATTTGGCGCTGATTCAGTTGCAGGGCCGGACCGATTTTCCGGTGGCGGAGATCGGCGATAGCGATGCGGTGCAGATGGGGGACTGGTGTATCGCGATGGGGAATCCGTTCCTGCTGGCGACCGACTATCAACCGACGGTGACCTATGGCGTGGTGGCTGGGACGCATCGCTATCAGTACCCAGCCGGGACATTTTTAGAGTACACCGACTGCTTGCAGGTCGACGCCTCGATCAACCCCGGCAACTCTGGCGGACCGCTCTTCAACAACCAGGGGCAACTGATCGGCATCAACGGGCGAATCTCCGTTGAGAAACGCGGCCGTGTGAACATCGGGGCGGGGTATGCCATCTCCATTAACCAGGTAATGCACTTCAAGGACCACTTGCTCAGTGGCCGGATCGTGGACCACGCCACGCTGGGGGCGACGGTCACGACCGACTCCGAAGGGCGCGTGATCATCGCTCAAATCTTAGAACAGTCGGAAGCCTTCCGCCGCGGTCTCCGCTCCGGAGATGAACTCGTCGAGTTCGCGGGCCGACCGATTCGAAGCGTGAACCAATTCAAGAATGTTCTCGGGATCTATCCGGCGGGATGGAAGCTACCGCTGACTTACCGCCGCGAGGGTGAGCAGAAGTCGATTATCGTTCGCCTTCGCACGCTGCATCGACGATCGGAACTGGTCGGCGAAAGCGAAGAGCAGCCCGAGGCGCCCCCAAAGCCGAAGTTGAAACTGCCCGACTTACCGTTCGAAATCCCGGGGCTCAGCAAGAAGCCGCCGTACGCTCACTTGTATGAAGAGAAGGCCGGGTTCGGGAACTACTACTTCAACAAACTGGCCACCGACCGAGCCATCGAGTCGATGCTCCCGTGGGGCAGCTTTGGAGCGGTCGCCGGGCCATGGACGCTGAACATGAAAGGCCCGCGCGGGGAGCCGGTCTTGGTCAAACTGACTGATGCCACGGTGGCGGTCAAGATTGGTGAGACGCCGTACCTGCAAGAATTGTCGGAACCGTACCTCGACAAGCCGCCGGGGTCGGGTGGGTTGCTGATCGCGTTCGATCACCTGCGGCGAATGCTGATCGCCCCGCAGAAGCACTTCTCCGAGTTCTACTACGTCGGCTCCGAACCGCTCGACGGGACCGGGCCCAAGGTCGATGTCTACGTCGCCCTGCACAGCACGGCCATCAGCCGCTGGTACTTCCAGCGCGAGCCGATGGCCCTCGTCGGTTGGGACACCGCCGTTGAAGAGGATGCCGATGAGTGCGAGATTCGGTTCACCGAACTCGCGGACTTCAGCGGACGGAAGCTGCCGAAGCGGATGACGATTCGCCGCGCCGATACTCTGCTGGGCGAGTTCGAGGTTGAGGCTGCGACGCTACAAGGGGTGAAGCCGTGAGAGGAATGCAACAGGAGAGGTCCGAAAGGATGCTTACGAGCCGCAAGTTGAAGTTTGACCGTGTGGAACCCCTACCGGGTTCGTCAGACATCAACTCGTTGACCCAGGGTGCGCTCCCGTTGGTCGCGACCCTGGGCTTTAATGTTTCACCCTTTCAGGGTGCAGAGGTCGCCCCAACGATGAACGGTTTCCGGCCACGAGCTGTCAGCTTCTCTCCCCCCAAGACCTCCGTGCCTCCGGGCCTCCGTGGTTCATTCCTTTGCTTCATCTTCGCCCTGTTATTGTCGCTCGCTTCCCCACTCCCCGCGGCGGACCGGTCCATCGTCGAAGCTGAGGTGCAATCGAAAGTCGTCAAACTTTACGGGGCGGGTGGACTCGCCGGGCTGCAAGGTTACGGGACCGGGTTCCTGGTCTCTGCCGATGGGCATATCGCCACGATCTGGAGCCATCTGCTCGATGCTGATGCCGTGGCGGTAGTTCTTTCCAATGGACGGCGGGTGATGGGAACGGTCGTCGCCGCCGAGCCGAAGCTGGACCTCGCCTTGCTGAAGATCGATGTCCAGGGACTCGATCACTTCGACCTCTCGCAAACCGCAGCCGGCGGGCCTGGGACGCGGGTTTATGCCTTCAGCAACATGTTCAAGGTCGCTGCCGGAGACGAGCCAGTCTCGATTCAACACGGTGTTATCTCCGCCCGCACCAAGCTCACCGCTCGTCGCGGGCGGTTCGCCTCGAACTACGCGGGGCCGGTCTATGTGGTCGACGCGATCACGAACAATCCGGGAGCGGCGGGTGGCGTCCTGACCACGCGGGACGGGAAGCTCTTGGGGATGCTGGGCCGAGAGCTTCGCGACTCCCAGTCGCAAGTGTGGGTGAATTACGTCGTTCCCATGGGCGAGATCACCCCGACCTTACAAACGATGATGCGCGGGGAATACACGCGCGGGAAGGTGATCGATCCACTCGCCACAGCCCGAGACATCCCGCCACGAACGTTCGGGTTCATCCTGGTGCCAGATGTCGTCTTCCGAACCCCGGCGTACATCGATGAGATTATTGAGGGTTCGCCCGCCGAGGTGGCGAAGCTCCAGTCCGATGATCTGATTGTGTTCCTCAATGGAAAGGTCGTCGGTTCGGTCCGATCGCTTCAAACCGAATTGAATTTGCTCCAGCCGGGTGAGGACGCCGAGTTCATCATCCGGCGCGGCAGTGAACTCATCACGGTGAAGTTCGAGGTGCCGAAGAGCCTGGATGTGAAGCAGTGACATTGTCCCAGCGATCACCCGAGGATCTGTCACTCGCGATCAAAGAGCAGGCCCAGTCCCTCGGCTTCGAGTTGGTGGGGATTGCTCCCGCGGTGGCCCCGGAGACGTTCGCTCACTTTGAGGAGTGGCTCGCGCGCGGCTTTGCGGGCGAGATGAAGTATCTGGAGCGGCGGCGCGAGGCTTATGCGCATCCCGAGCATGTGCTCGCGAAGGTCCGGTCAGTGGTCATGCTCGGGATGGTCTACGGGTTTCGGGCTGAGGACCGCGTGCGAGATACCGCTCTCGTCCGACCGGCGTCCCTGTCCGTTGCCACATCGCACGGGCCGCGCATCGCGGCTTACGCCCAAGGCGCAAGAGATTACCACGACCTGATCCGCGAGCGACTCAAGCAACTAGGTGATGCGGTTCACGCCTTGGCCCCGGGGTCGCGAACACGTGGAGTGGTCGATACCGCACCGCTGCTGGAGCGCGACTTTGCGCGTCTCGCCGGGCTCGGTTGGTTTGGGAAGAATACACTCCTCATCAACAAGCGATATGGCAGCGGGCTCTTCCTGGCCGCCTTGCTGACAGATCTTGAGTTAGAGCCCGATGCGCGGCACAACACGAGCCACTGCGGGAGTTGTACGCGCTGCCTTGATGTTTGTCCGACGGAAGCGTTGTTGGAGCCGTATGTGCTCGATGCGACGCAGTGCATTTCGTATCTGACGATCGAACTTCGGGACCGCCCGATTCCGGAGGAGCTGCGGACGGGAGTTGGGGAATGGCTCTTCGGATGCGATCTGTGCCAGACCGTTTGCCCGTGGAATCACAAGGCTCCTGATGGCCGGATCGCGGAACTCCAACCGCAACCAGAACTTGTGGGACGATCACTGCGAGCATGGCTTCAATTCACTCCCGATGAATTCACCGAGCGGTTCGCTGACACACCGCTGAGCCGTTCCGGGTGGTCGGGGATCATTCGCAATGCCTGCATCGTGGCCGGGAATCAAGGTGATCGGGAAGCAATTCCCGAGCTGCGGCGACTCGCTGAACACACCGATGCGGTCGTCAGCGAAGCCGCTCGCTGGGCGCTTCAGGAAATGGAAGTCTATAGCCATCTAGGGACGGCTGGCCCGATTGGTGAACACTCCGTCAAAACTATTCCTCACGCGGGCAGAATTGACCCGTAGCCACGTTTGCCAGAACGTGGGCGAACTTGGGCCACTGGTGGGAATAAACGTCCCCGTAGGACGGCCTTTTAAGCCCTGAAGGGTCGAAAGACGGGACCATGCCTAGTTCTTTCGATACACGGTTGTCGTACCCAATTGCGACGGGACAAATGCCGTCGTCAGGCCATAGAGACTCTCAGCGGCTCCCAGAATCAGCAGGCCGCCCGGCGAGAGGAGTTGCTGGAATTGGTCGCAGAGCCTTTGGCGGGTGACGGCATCGAAGTAGATCATGACATTCCGGCAGAAGATCACATCGAACGGGATCATCCCGGTCACGGGGTCGATGAAGTTCAGCTGACGAAACTCGATTGTTTTGCGAAGATCCTGGTTCGCCGTCCACTGCTCACCTTGACGTTGAAAGTAGCGGGACCGCATCTCGGACGTGAGTCCTCGTTCCAATTCGCGGTCGTGATATGTCCCCTCTTAATCGTCTCGGTGACCTTGCTGATCTCCGTGCCCGACTGACTCAACGTCTGAATCGTGGCCGTCGCCGAGTCGGCCATGTTGCTGGCGTCCCCGGCGATGCGCGAGCCTTCGCGCACGTCATTCAGCACATCGGTGAACGAGTTGGAGATTTCGCCGACGGCTGTCGAAACGAAGCCGACATTGGCCGAGGTCTGTTCCGCAGCGGACGAGATGGTCCCGACGTTGACGCTCATCTCTTCGCTGGCGGAACTGATCGACGCGACGTTGACGCTCATCTCTTCGGCGGCTGCGGCCATCGTGCCGATGTTGGAGGAGAGCTGTTCCGAGGCACTGGCCACGCTGGACGATTTGAGCGAGGCGGTTTCGCTCGGACTCAAGAGTTGATTGGAGACCCCGGTCAGGTCGGCCGCGGCCATCCCCCATGATCGTCGCGCCAGTGAAGATCCTGACTCGCTTCATGGAGGAGTGCAACGGCTTGACGACGATCTCCTGCGTGCCCCGCACCTCGTCCACGATCAGTCCGAACCGGCGTCCGGACATCTTCAACACCAGGATATACTCGATGCGATGCGTGTCCATATCGTGCGCGTGGGCCGCCAGAATCTCGGCTTTCGCCTCCGGCGTAAACGGCTCACGGCGCTGCAGCACCTCACTCAGCCGCACGATCGGCAAGAGCTTATCTCGCAGCCGGTACACCTCGGTCTCGAAGGCGGTCTCGATCCGACCCGGCGATTGCGGGTGCAGGCACACGACCTCTTCCAAATCCCGCTGCGGCACCGCGAATCGTTCCTCGCCGACCGTCACGATCAGGCACGGAATGATCGCCAACGTGAGCGGCAACCGCAGGACCATCGAGCAGCCCAGCCCCGGCACCGAATCGATATTCAGCGTCCCTTCGAGCTGCTCGATGTTGGTCTTCACCACATCCATGCCGACGCCGCGACCGGAGACTTCGGTGACCTTCTTGGCGGTCGAGAAGCCCGGCAGCACTCGAAGGGCTACGTCCATCTGCTCGAGCGGAATGAAGCGTTCCAAGCCCTTCGTGAGAGTCAGCAGGAACTCGCCGAAGATGTCGCCCAGGCCGAGCGGTACGTGACCTCACTTCTCCCGGAGAAGATCGTCACTGACAGCGTGGTCACCGACTGGAAGTTTACCCCGTCGGCGAAGCTGGGCGGTGACTCGTTCGGCTATCACTGGATCGACGAGGACCACCTGGCGTGTTACTTGCTCGATGTGTGTGGCCACGGAGTGAAGTCGGCCCTGATGTCCGTTTCGGCGATGAACGTGCTGCGGGCGCAGAGCTTGGCCAGGTGCGATTTTCGCGATGCGAGCCAAGTGCTGTGTGACTTGAACAATGCGTTTCTAATGGACAATCACAACCAGATGTACTTCACGATCTGGTACGCGGTGTACAACAAAGTGGCTCGCACGCTGAACTATTCGGGAGCCGGGCATCCGCCAGCGTTGCTCGTCTCCGGTCCGCTGGAGGCTCCCACATCCTGTCAGCAACTGGAGAGCCAAGGCCCAATGACTGGGGTCATGGCGGACATGCCCTACGATGGCGTGACCATCCCCGTCGAGCCCGGTTCGCGGCTCTATCCTGTACAGCGACGGCGTCTGCGAGCTGCATTGTCCGGATGGATCGATGTGGCCCTTCGGGGACTTCATCGAGGCCATGTCCGCCCCGCTGGCCCTCGGCGAATCGGCCCTCGAACGGATCCACTCCACCGGTCGCCGCGTGCAGGCCGGAAGTCCATTCTTGGATGATTCTTCGATTCTGGAACTCAAGCTGATGTAACGACCAGCTCGCATTTTCTCCCGAATCTGCAACCGGGACTTTCCGCTGGTGTCAAAGAAGCTGGTCTTGGAGTGTCAATCACATGCGGCCTTGGGGAGCGAGTGCCGTGAAGCACGGGGGACTCACGTCCGCTCGCTCGCTGTCGATTTGCCAGATGTGGTCGCCGGGTGCCATGCCGTCCATGTGCCACCGGGCCACGATATCGCTTTTCGCCGAGGTTCTTGTTGCACAACCCAGACGCTTAAGGCAGCGCCTGGCCCGCCCCGCAGGAGAGGCAGCTCGGTCCCCAGCTCCCGTTGGGGACCGCATTTCCCCGAAGCTCCGCTTCGCCCGCGTGCCAACCAACGGTCTCTTGCAAACCGTTTCATGGTCGGTGGCCTGGGCGTGGGAAGGGTCACGTTCCAGTCCGGCGATTCTCCGAAAACCGAGCGGCCCGAAAAAACTGGGGAAGCGCCAAACTTGATTCCGGTATAGCCCTCTTCCACAATGCGGGGACGGGCGGTTTGCCCCCACCGGTTCCGGTGGGGCAACGCTGCACATCACCTTCCGTGTATGATCTCGATTGCCACCATCCGCCTCACGACTTCTCGATTCTCACTCACCACTCACTCAGGGCCTCGTCTATGAACATCCTTCCGGGGAACACCGTTGGCATCGACCTCGGGACAACGTTCTCGGCGCTCGCTCAACTTGGGCCGAACGGTGACCCGATCTCGATCAATAACGCCGATGGTCGTCCGATCACGCCGTCAGTCGTGTTGTTGGGCGACGATGGAAAGGTCATCGTCGGTCCTTCCCCCGAGCGGATGTCGATCGAAGATCCCAAGAACATCGTCGAGGCGATCAAGCGGCAGATGGGGAACAAGGACTTCTTCGTCGTGTACCAGGGGAAGAAGCTGACCCCCGAGTTCATCTCGGCTTTGATTCTGAAGAAGCTCAAGCAAGACGCCGAAGCGCAGATCGGCCCCGTCGTCAATGCAGTTTTGACCGTGCCGTACTACTTCAACGATGTGCGCCGCAAGGCGACGCAGGATGCGGGCAAGATTGCTGGTCTGAATGTCATCGACATCATCAATGAGCCGACCGCCGCCACGCTGGCGTATGCCTGGGCGAAGGGCGAGTTGGGGCGTCCCGACAAGATGGCTCGCGAGCGAGTCATCATGGTGTACGACTTGGGCGGGGGAACGTTCGACGTGACTGTCGTGCGGTACAACGCCACGAACTTCCGCGTGTTGGCGACCGACGGAGACGTGATGCTGGGCGGGATCGACTGGACCCGCCGCGTGGTTGACCACGTTGCGGAACAGTTCCACCGCAAGTTCGGCGAAGACCCGCGGTCCGATCCAGAAACGGCGATGATGCTCTCCCAGGAATGCGAGCAGGCCAAACGCGAACTGAGCCACAAGCCCCAGACCCCCATTACCGTCTATCACAAGGGAAAGAGTCTCACCGTTTCCTTGAGCCGGGTCGAGTTCGAGCGGATGACCGCCGACCTGATGCAGCGGACTCGTGACACGACCGAACTGGTCATGCAGCAGGCGAACGTCGGGATCGGAGCCTTGGACGACTGTGTGCTGGTCGGCGGTTCGACCTACATGCCCGCTGTCGAGAACATGCTCAAGGAGACGACCGGCCTGACGCCATCCCGCGATGTCGTGAAGCCCGAGGAAGCTGTGGCCCAGGGGGCGTGCCTGCACGCAGCTCTCCTCGAAGCTCGAGCGACGGGTGAAACGTCCCGCCTGGGCAAGGCGGTGGCTGATCGGCTGCGGTCGGTCAATGCGAGTGATGTGAACTCCCACTCGCTGGGAGTCAAGATCACCGATCCGCACAATCGCCAGCGGAAGATCAACCACGTGATGATTCCGAAGAACACGACGGTGCCGCACAAGGTGTCGCAGCGGTTCGCGACGAACTCTCCGAACCAGCAGCGGATTCACGTCTGCATCCTGGAAGGCGATGCGCTCGATCCGGATGCCTGCACCACGATTGGCGACTTCCGGATCGTGAACCTGCCGCCGAACTTGCCCGCCGGATCGCCGGTCGAGATCACCTACCACTACGACAAGAACGGACGGATCAGCGCCACAGCTCGCGAATTGACCAGCAACCGCGAAGCGAAGACCGAAATCGTTCGCGATTCGGGGCTGACGAACGACAACGTGGACGCTTTCGAGACCTTGGCCAAGGACTACAGCGTCGAGTAGTGGAGTGGATCGTCTGACAGTCGCTGGGTGCCACTGGCGAGGGCTTTGACTCGCCAGTGTTGGGGCACTTTTCGACTTCAGTCAGCGTTCACTCGGGAGATGTCTGGCCACTCTCCCTCACCCCCAACCCCTCCCAGGCAGGCTGTTGAAGTCAGTGGCATGGGCGTCTCGCCCATGCGGTTTCCCAGGGATTCACGGGCGGGACGCCCGTGCCACGGCTTTTCAACAGGCCCTGGGGAGAGGGGAGCCAGAGTTCAGGATCGCGGCAGCCACAGTATTACCCACGGGCCTGCAATACAGAGGATGGAACCAACGATGGACTTCTACAAGGAATGGCTCGGCATTCCCGAGGGACCGCGGCCCCCGGATCACTACGAGTTGCTGCGCCTCAAGAAGTTTGAAGATGACACCGCCAAGGTGCGCGCGAACTACAAGAAGCTCAACGGTCACGTCCGCAAGTACGCCACCGGGCAGTATTCGGTCCAGTCGCAAGAGCTATTGAATGAGATCGCCAAGGCGATGCTCTGCCTGACCGATCCCGAGCGGAAGCGGGATTATGACGAAAGCCTGGGCCGGGTCTTTGAGACCGTCAAGGATGAC
>JAYSVZ010000543.1:0-13625 GCA_043718305.1 Planctomycetota bacterium
GCTGCCGGCAGCGCGGCCGCCTCACTGAACCCGTAACGCGGTTGTCGGGTCCCGATTCTTGACGGCCCCTCGGTCGCCGTGCCGCGGGGCTCACGCAAACCGCTCGGCATCGCTACAATTGCGGCTTCGAGCATTCGTACCGGCCGCACCAACCGAGACCACCCGACAATCGTGAGCAGTTCCCCCGCCCAAATCGAACACCCCGCCCCGGCTAGCCAGCGCAAAATCCTGGTCACCGCGGCCTTGCCCTATGCCAACGGCCCGATCCACTTGGGCCACCTGGTCGAGTACATCCAGACCGACATTTGGGTTCGTTTTCAAAAGTTGCGCGGCCATACGTGCATCTATCTGTGCGCCGACGACACGCACGGCACGGCGATCATGATCCGCGCCCGGCAGGAAGGTCGCAGCGAAGAAGCCATGATCGCCGACATGCGGCTCGATCACATCCGCGACTTCGCCAGCTTCGACATCGAGTTCGACAACTACGGGAGTACCAACTCGGACCAGAACCGCCAGCTCTGTCATGAGATCTGGGCGGCATTACGCGCGGCGAACATCGTCATCGAAAAGCCTGCCGAACGGCTGTTCGATCCCGAGGTCGGGACATTCCTGGCCGACCGGTTCGTGAAGGGGACTTGCCCCAAATGCGGGGCCGAGGACCAGCACGGGGACGCCTGCGAGAAGTGTTTGGCCAACTACGCCCCAACCGAGCTCATCAATCCGCGCAGCACGCTCTCTGGAGCCAAACCAGAACTGCGATCGAGTACCCAGCTCTTCGTGCAGATCGAACATTTGCACGAGTATCTGAACACATGGACGCAGACCAGCGGAGCCTTGCAACCCGAGATCGCGAACTTCCTCAAGAATAATTTTCTCGCCGACCCGCTCAGGGATTGGGATGTCTCGCGGCCCGCCAGATACTTCGGGTTCGAGATCCCCGACAGCCCCGGCAACTACTGGTACGTTTGGTTCGACGCCCCGATCGGCTACATCGCCAGTACCGCTGAGTGGTGCCAGCAGACCGGCGAGAAGCTCGACGACTGGTGGCGAAATCCGAACTCGGAGATTCACCACTTCATCGGCAAGGACATCACGTACTTCCACACCCTCTTCTGGCCCGCGATGCTGCACACCGCCGGGTTCCAGTTGCCGTCGAAGGTCCACATTCATGGGTTCCTGACAGTCAACGGCGAGAAGATGTCGAAATCGAAGGGGACGTACATCAGTGCGGCGACGTACCTGAAGCACCTCGACCCGGCGTACCTGCGGTACTACTACGCCTCGAAGCAAGGGCCGCGTGTCGATGACCTCGACCTGAACGTGGTCGACTTCCAGACCAAGGTCGACGCGGACCTCGTCAACAAGTTCGTCAACATCGCCAGCCGCTGTGCCAAGCTGCTCGATGGGCAGGCTCTCTCGGCGACCTATCCCGACGATGGCGGGTTGTTCCACGAGAATGCCGAGGCCGCTGAGCGGATCGCCGAGTTGTACGAGAATTGCGACACGAACGCGGCCCTGCGCGAGATTATGTCGTTGGCCGACAAGGCGAATCAGTACATCGACACCAACCAGCCGTGGGTTCTTAAGAAAGACCCCGCCCGGTTCGAAGAGGTCCGCGACATCTGCACCGTGGGGCTGAACCTGTTCCGCCAGTTGGCAATCTACCTCGCCCCGGTGTTGCCACGTATCGCCCAGCAGACGGGCGAACTGCTCGGCGTCCCGATCGCGCACTGGAATGATGTGAATACACCGGTCCTGGGGCAGATGGTCCGCCCTTACCAGCACATGATGAAACGCGTCGACACGAAGAAGGTGAATGCGATGATTGAAGAGAGCAAACCGGAAGAGAGTGGTCAGTCGTCAGTTATCAGTCCTCAGCCAGCAGCAGGGGGCGGTGCCGCCTCTCCGGCTCCGGCACTCACCACTGACCCCTCCCTTCTCACCCCCTCCCTCCCGAACTCCTTCGGCGACACGTCTGGCGAGTTGGCCAAAGAGGCCCTCGTCGCCGAGCACTGCACGATCGACGACCTGGCCAAGACCGACTTCCGCGTGGCCCGCGTCATGGCAGCGCAGCACGTGGCGGGTGCCGACAAGCTCCTGCAACTGACGCTGAGCCTCGGCGGCGATGTGACCAAGAATGTCTTCGCGGGCATCAAGAAGGCATACAACCCAGAGGATCTGGTCGGCCAGCTCGTGATCTGCTGCGCGAACCTCAAGCCCCGGCAGATGAAGTTCGGCCTCAGCGAAGGGATGGTCCTCGCGGTCGGCCCCGGCGGCAGCGAAGTGTTCCTGCTCCGCGCGGACTCGGGTGCGAAGCCCGGCATGCGCGTGCATTAGAGCACGTTCGATTCGGCTCCCCTCTCCCCCTGGGAGACTATTGAAGTCAGTGGCATGGGCGTCTCGCCCATGCGATTTCCCAGGGATTCACGGGCGGGACGCCCGTGCCACGGGGCTTTTTCAACAGTCCCCCCCGGGAGAGGGGCTGGGGGTGAGGGCCGCGTGGCAAGACATCTCCCGAATCGACACCGACACCCTTCCGTTCAGAAAGTCGACTCGTGCTTCAAATTCTTCCCGCCATCGACCTCCGGGGAGGTCGTTGCGTCCGCCTGCGCCAAGGCGACTACGCCCAAGAAACCGTCTTCGGTGACGACCCCGTGGCGATGGCCCGGCGATGGGAGGCCGACGGCGGCGATATCCTGCATCTGGTCGACCTCGACGGGGCCAAGGCGGGACAGCCGGTCAACGTCGATGCCATTCGGGGGATCGTTCAGGCCCTGCAAATCCCCGTCGAACTCGGCGGTGGGCTGCGCGATGATGCGTCGATTCAACTGATGCTCGAAGAGGTCGGTGTGACTCGGGTCATCATCGGGACACAAGCTCTGAAGCAGCCCGATTGGTTCCGCCGGATGGTCGAGCGCTACCCGAACCGCATCGCGCTGGGCCTCGATGCCCGCGACTCGATGGTCGCCACGGCGGGTTGGCTTGATGTCTCGAAGACTCCGGCGATTGACTTGGCCCGGCAGTACCAGGGGCTTCCGCTGGCCGCGCTGATCTACACGAACATCGCCAACGACGGCATGATGCAAGGCATCGATCGCCGCACCATCGACGACATGCTGGCCTTGGCCGAGTTGGGCTTCCCGATCATCGCCTCGGGCGGCGTGACGACGATCCAGGACATCGAAACGCTTTCTGCCGAGCATCAGCGACAACCGAACCTCGCTGGAGCGATCATCGGACGAGCGCTGTATGAAGGGACACTCACCGTGCAAGCGGCGCGGGCGGCTGTGTAACCATTAGGCCCCACGCCGCTAACCTCTGGTGAATGGCCGGGTCGGCGAGCACTCGTTCAAGCGCGAGGATTGTCGGGGATTCGCGTTTGGCGAGCGGAACCAGGAAGTCGTACCGCTCCTCGCGGACCGGGATCATCCCGAGTCCATAGTCTCTCACCACAGTTTCGATCGCCATTCCCCAGTCGGCACGACCTTGTGCCACGGCGGCGGCCACGGCGTTGTGGGACTTGGTTTGAGTGCGGTAGCCGGGGAGCGATTCAATCCCCTCATTGTGCGAGGGGAGATGAGTCCGTAGCACCTCATCAATCAAGATTCGCGTTCCGCTCCCGGGGTTGCGGTTCATCATTCGGCAGTCGAGGTCCGCTCCCACCGCTTGCAACGCCGTGGCCAGGTCGCGGCCTTCGAAGCGCGGGTCGCCTCGCCGAAAGACGAGGCATTGTTGCCGCGTGTAACCGGGGATGATCGCCAAGCCCGGCGTCAGGAACGGTTCGTTGTATGTACCGGTCTGCGGGTCATAGAGATGAACTCCGGCCAGATCGCACTCCCCGCGCTGGGCTGCTGAAAGCCCACCCTGGCTCCCGACAGTCAGGCTGCGCGTGGTGAATCCCTGGCGGCGCATCTCGCCGAGTAAGAGATCGAGACCAACGCAGTGGCTGCCGATGATGACGAGGTCCGCGGGGGTAATGGCCTCGTCGAGGAGTGTGACTTCGACCTCCATCCCCGCATCAAGGCATTCGGTCTGCTGGGGAATCGTGATGAACCCATCGGCTCCGCTGAACGTGGTGACCGAGCCGGACCCCTTTCCCATCGGGTATGCGGACCAACCCCCATCGATCGCGCGGACCAGCCCGACCAGAAGATACTCGGTCCGCCCGCGTTCGGAGTTGATCCGCTGGGGCACCGTCGCCCGAACCACAGCTCGGTGCGACTCCCGGTGTCCCGCCATGAGGCGTAGCACCGGCGCGAGGAACTCATGAAATGTAAAAATTGCTGAGGTCGGAAAGCCCGGCAGGACCACAACCGGCTTCCCCTCATGCACCGCCAAACAAATCGGCTTCCCCGGCTTCAGGGCCACTCCGTGTGCCACAATCCCCGGCGGGCCGAGGTCACGAACGATTTGGTAGGAGAGGTCGCCCTCCCCCTTCGACGTGCCTCCCGACAGCACCACGGCGTCATGCTTCAGCGCTGCCTGCATTCGTTCACGAAGTAACTCCAGATCATCTCGGACACAGCCCAGCTCGACCGCTTCACAGCCGAGTTCGCGAACGGTGGCTGCCAGGATGGCTGCGTTCGAGTCATACACCATCCCCACCGGTAGCGGCTGGCCGGGCGGCACGATCTCGTCTCCCGTCGAGAGGATGGCTACGCGCGGACGGCGATAGACCGCAACATGGTCTAGCCCCACGGCTGCCAGCACGCCGAGTTCGCGAGCGGTCAAGAGTTGGCCGCTCCAGAGAACGGTTTCACCACAGGAGATGTCGGAGCCCGCGGAGCTGATGTTGCCACCTGGCGCGATCATCCTCGACACGATGAGTTCCGGTCCGAGCGGCGAATCGATGACATCGGTGTACTCGACCATCACGACCGCATCGGCTCCGCGCGGGATCATGCCGCCGGTGGCGATGAGCGTTGCCGTCCGAGGAGTGACTTCGCACGTCGGTACTCGCCCGGGAGAAAGGCTCTCGGCATTGATCCGAAGCGTGGAGCGTGACTCCTCATCCGCCCCGCGAAGGTCGGACGAGCGGACGGCATACCCGTCCACGTTGGAGCGATCAAACCCCGGAACGTCGACGCCCGAGATGATGTTCTCCGAAAGCACTCGCCCCGCTGCACATGACAACGCGAGCCTCTCGGAACCGAGCGGTTCGAGTGACAAGGCGGAACGAAACCGCCGCGTCGCCTCATCGCGCGAGACGATGTCGAGGAACTGTTGTTGTCGTCCCGTTTGAGAAGTCATAGCCCCCGTCCGGTGATCATCATTTCTCGCCCTTGAGAAGCGACAGGTGGATCGGCTCCTGGGACTCCAGCTTCAACCACAGGATCAGATTGGTGCCGGATGCGGTCTCTTCGTACCCAACACGGGCTGAGGCTGACAGGCATGCTGTCAGCGACATTATCATGATGACCAACGGGCGGTGGAATGTGGCCCCCTCTTGACGACGCTGCATGGCGATTTCACTTTTGATGTGTCTGTCAGGCTTCGTGCTGACGAAAGAACTCGGCGATGGTGACCTTGGAGATCTGACCTTGCGCGATCCCGAGAACGAGATCGATCAACTCGGCATCGTTGACCTCGATCATGAACTCATTGATTTCCAGAAACAAGAGTGCCGCTTCCAATCCGACTCGCTTGTTGCCATCGACGAAGGGATGGTTCTGGACCAGATGGAATAAGTATGCAGCAGCCATCTCGCAGAGGTCATTGTGAAGAGACACTCCCCCAAATGCGGCCGAGGGTTGAGCGAGTGCTGACTCCAACAGGCCCAAGTCTCGAACACCATCAGTCCCTCCATAGACACGGATCTGTTCGCGGTGTGTTTCCAGGACATCATCCAGCGTCAGGTATTCGATCACAGCGGTTACTCCGCGAGCTTCTTAAACACTTTCGCATGACGCGCATTCACTTTCTTGCGAGCCTCGCGGACTTTCTTCTGATGCGAGTCAGTGGTCGGCGTGATCGTGACGGTGCGGCCATCGGTCGTCAGTTCGACGGGCGATTCTGGATCGATCTTGAGCAAGTCGAGAATGGGCTTGTCGATGACGAGCGCCCAACTGTTTCCATGCTTGACAAAGTTCTTAATCACGTCCCATCCTCCTCGCGCCAACGGTTCACCATTGTGTCACCACTGTATCACTACTATCTGATCACGGCAACCTGATGCTCGCCATGCCGTAAAGCTGTCATGCTTACGACATTCACCCGCTGGTCACGGCTAAATTGTCACGATGGATCACGGCTTTGTCCGCACTGGCCCCGAGCAGTGGGATGATCTCCTCAGTCCGTTTTCCGGCGATTTGGGCGACTTGTTGCGAGTTAAAGTTGATCAACCCACGGGCAATCTCGACTCCCTGGGGATCGAGAACCGACACGATCTCCCCCTTCGAAAAATGCCCTTCGACCCCCGTGATCCCGATGGCCAACAGCGACCGACCGCTGTCGCGGACCGCGTGCGTTGCTCCGCCATCCAGCCGCAGCTTCCCGACGGGCGTCACGGTATAACCAATCCACCGCTTCCAGGCCGAGACCGGCTCACCGGCTCCGAGGAACAGCGTCCCGACCTCCTGCGCGTCACGGACTTTGTCGAGGACGGTTCGGTCCGTGCCGTTGGCAATGATGACGTTCCCGCCCCCCGAGGTGGCCATCCGGACGGCCTCCAGTTTCGTCACCATCCCGCCGGTCCCGCGCGAACTTTTCGAATCGGCAGCCAAGCTGCGGAGGGTCTCGTTCCACCCCTCGACGAGGGGGATGACCTTGGCCCCTGGATCTTTCGGGTCGCGATCGTAAAGGCCATCGATCACCGACAGAATGATCAGCAACGGACGCTCAAGCAGACTCGACACCATCGCGGCCAGCCGGTCGTTGTCACCGAACTTGATCTCATCAATGCTGACGGTGTCGTTCTCGTTGACGACCGGAATGACCTCGTATTCGAAGAGCGTGTTGATCGTGTTGCGGATGTTCAAATACCGCACCCGCCGCCGAAAGTCATTGGCCGTCAGAAGAATTTGCGAGGCCCGCAGCCCATGCTTCTGAAACGCGGCGTCGTAGGCCCCGATCAGGTGAGCCTGTCCCACACTGGCCGTCGCCTGCAAATGCGGCAACTCGGTGGGCCGCTCCCGCAAACCCAACAACCCGATCCCGGCTCCAATCGCTCCGCTGGAGACGACCAACACTTTCTTCCCAGTCCGCCGCAGCCGCACGAGTTGTTCAGCCAGGCTATGGATGCGATCGAAATCGAGCGTGTCATCGGGGCGCGAAAGGGCGTTGGTCCCAATCTTGACCACAATCGTACGCGAGGCCGCAAAGGCAGCTCGTCGAACGGCACTCTCCATGACTGGCAGTTCCACAACGGGGATCGGTCGGAAGCCAGCAGTGTAGCATGTCGGTAGATCAACCCAACGGGACGCTGTGAATGGGGTTTTATTCTTCGCTCGGCATCGACTCCCGCAGTGGCGGACTAGGAAGTGGACATGAGTCTCGCCACTCACAGACCGACGTTCGGGTTGTGAAGGTTGAAGTTGTTCAAAGTAACGCCAGTGGCGGGAATGAATGTACCCGTAGGATGGCCTTTCAGGCCGTCATTTCGACACATCGTATTCCTGATTTCGAATCCCCGTAAGAATGGCCAGGTAAGCTGGATTTCAACGCAAAAGCGCGAAGGCGCAGAGTCGCCAAAGGAAGATGCTGCCATGATCCAGGGGGTGCTTCACAAGCAGGAATCTCGTGAAGAGCGAGGCTTCGCAGCGATGACTGAATTCTCGGCCCATCCCGGAGGGATTTGAGAAATTAGCCGATGGTTGAGCGCCAGCGACACCACCGGAAGACGCCCCGAGTCCGACCGCATCCTGAAGGGATGCCAGAATCTCGCAGCCTCGGGAACCGGCGTTCTGGCATCCCTCCTGGATTCGATTACGGGCCGGGCTGGGGACCGGTGGTGTCGCTGGGGCTCAACCACCGGCTCATTTCTGAGACCCCTACCGGGGTCGGGCAGGCAGGCTTTGGCACTCTATCGACGGGTGGCGGGAATTCGCGACTTCCCCCTTGGCGACTTTCGTGAGCAACAACGTCGCCAGCCTTGGCACCACCGAGAGGTTCCCGGATACTGCATGAACTTCACGCTACGGAACCCGATCGACTGATGAACAAACTGACTGAACTCAAAGGCGACGCCGAATCCCTGCACCTCGTCTGGTCGGACGGGGCGCGGCACCAGATCGCTTGGCGCGTCCTGCGAAAACGCTGCCCGTGTGCGACCTGTGCCAATCCGCCGCCCGCCGCTCCCTCATCCGGCCTGGGGTTCCTGCCGGTGATTACGATGGCCGAGACGCTCCCTCTTAAGGCCACCGGGATGCGACCCCTCGGAAACTATGCCTACGCGATTCAATTCAGCGATGGGCACAACACCGGTATCTATTCGCTCGATTTCCTCCGCATGCTCGGCGAGGAACTGGCTTCAGGGGCATGAGAGAACACTTCCTCACCGACTCCCACCCTTCGATGCCCGCGCTCCGCATTGAGCCGGATGTCGCCTGCACGGTCTGTGGATGCGTCTGCGACGATCTGTCTCTTCACTTTCAGGAAGATCGCATCGTGGGGGTGGAGCGGGCCTGTGTGCTCGCAGAGCCTTGGTTTGCAGCCTTGGCGAAGGCGGCTTGCCCGGAAGCATTTCTCGGGAATCAGGCCGCCAGCCGGGAGGCAGCCCTCGATGCTGCAGCGGACATCCTCTCCCGCAGCCGCGCCCCACTGGTCTATGGACTCTCTCGTAGCAGCACACCGGGCCAAAGGGCCGCCGTCGAGTTGGCCGAGCGCCTCGGAGCCACCATCGATACCACCGCGTCGATTTGTCACGGTCCCTCGATCATGGCGATTCAGGCGGTCGGCGAATCGACCTGTACCCTCGGCGAGGTGGCGTATCGGGCCGATCTGGTCGTCTTCTGGGGGGCCAATCCCGCCATCAGTCATCCCCGGCACTTTGAGCGGTACTCACTCGAACCTGACAGTGAGATCTTACCGCGAGGGCGTGCGGATCGCCGGGTCATCGTCATCAATCCGGCTCCCAACGAAACGAGTGCCATCGCTGACCGATTCATCCCCGTGGCCGAGGGACGCGACTTCGAGTTGATCTGCCAACTGCGAGCACTGATCCGCGATGAACGGGCGGTGCCTTCTCTGGACCTCGGCGTGTCGGAAGACCAACTTCGCTCGCTGGCTCGCGAGCTCAAACAGTGCCGCTACGGCGTCGTGTTCTTTGGGCTGGGGCTAGCGCAGAGCAAGCTGGGCCATCTTGTGGTCGGCGGGTTGTTGGAACTTGTCGCCGACTTGAACGCCCACACACGGTTCACAGCTCGGAGACTCCGCATTCCCGGTGATGTGGCGGGAGCCGATAGCGTTCTCTGCTGGCAGACCGGCTTCCCGTTCGCAGTTAATTTGGGGCGCGGGTATCCGCGTTACAACCCCGGAGAGTTCTCCGCGCAGTCCCTTCTGGAACGAGGTGAGGTCGACAGTTGCGTGCTGATTGGGACGGAGAGCCTGCACGAGTTCAGTGCCCCGGCGCGAGCCCACCTCGCCGCGATCCCGACGATCGTGCTGGAGTACCCCCACATCGAGCCGCAGCTCGCTGGCGATGTCCGGTTCACGACGGCGGTGTACGGAATCCATGCTGCGGGGACCGCCTACCGCATGGACGAAACGCCGATCCCACTGCGCCAGCTCTGCTCGAGTCCCTATCCGACGGATGAGACCATTCTACGCAGCCTCATGGCACGAGTGGGATGACGCCTTTGGATCGCATTGAGGTGTGACAGGCTGACAGCGTCCCTTCATTTCCGATAAACTAACCCGGATGCGGTCCGAGTGCCGCCTGACTGCACAAACTGTTCCTTCCCCGTGGGTGCTCTGATGAAGCTGCGATGTGGGCTCTGTTGTCTGGTGTCGGCTGCGATTGCAGCCTTGCTGGTCGCGATCTCGGGGGGAGTGGCCGGGGCTGCCGAGAAGATTGATGTGCTGATCGTCGATGGCCAGAACAACCACGACTTCGAGCGGACGACGCCGTACATTCGCAAGGTGCTCGAAGCGACCGGTCGCTTCCGGACCTTTGTCGTCACGACTCCGCCCTCGGGTGCCGAAGCGGGAGCCTGGAAGGGGTTCCGCCCGCAGTTTGCGGACTACGATGTGGTGCTGAGTAATTACAACGGCGACACCTGGCCAGAACATGCCCGCACCGGTTACGAGGAGTTCGTCCTCAACGGCGGCGGCGTGATGAATGTGCATGCGGCCAACAACCCGTTCCCCGACTGGCCCGTCTGGAACGACATGACCGGGCTCGCTTGGCGTCCCAATTCGTTCGGCGACCGGATCACCGTCGATGCCGATGGCAAGCAAATCCGCACCGCCAAGGGCGAAGGCCCCGCTGCGGGACACGGCAAGCAACATCCATACACCTTGATCACCCGCGACCGCGAACACCCCATTACCAAGGGGCTCCCCGCCGAGTGGATGCACCCGCAGGATGAACTCTACCACGGCCAACGCGGCCCCGGGATGAACATGAACATCCTGGCCACAGCCTTCAGTTCGAAAGAATCGGGCGGCACCGGCGACCACGAACCGATGGTCTGGTGGATCCCCGCTGGCAAAGGCCGCGTCGTGACCACTCTGCTCGGCCACGTCGGGCGGGGTCAAGATGAGAAGAGCTGGCCGATGCGCTGCGCCGGGTTCCATGCCGTCCTGACTCGCGGCACGGAATGGGCTGCCACGGGTGAAGTGACGATCCCGCTGCCCAAGGAACTGCCGACCGCGACGGAAGTTCGGATGGTGGAATAAAGCGAGTTTTAGTCCGTCACCATCATGAATTCGGAAGGTTGGCCGCGTTGGGAAGCAGAGACCTGGCGCGTGAGCGAAGTCTGAACTGATCTCGCCGGTTTCTTGGTCATCCACTAGAACCCGCGTCAGGCACCCCTTCGCGCCAAGTCAGGAAGCTCTCTGCACATGTCTGCTGCGTTCGAATCGCCTTCACCGACTCCGATTCATGCGATTGGTCGCATGGTGGTCGATGTCTTGCGTCTGGTGGGCGACATCACGCTCTTTGCGTGGCGGATGGTGGGGTGGCTCTTTTCCGGATGGCCCCGAGGGAATGTGCTTTGGCCGATTCTGGACCAGATCGGTGTGCAGAGTCTGTCGGTGATTCTGATCACGGGATCGTTTATCGGAATGGTTCTGACGGTTCAGGCGTACGACCAATTCGCGCTGATGAACATGGAGAACCAACTCGGGACGGTCGTGAATGTGACGCTCGTGAAGGAGCTAGGCCCGGTGCTGGCCGCGTTGATGCTCGCGGGGCGGGTCGGAAGTGCGATGGCCGCTGAACTCGGAACGATGCGAGTGACCGAGCAGATTGATGCCCTCACGGTTCTGGGGGCGAACCCCATCGCTCATCTGGTGGTCCCGCGATTTCTGGCGTGCGTGCTCTTGATCCCCGCGCTCACACTCTTTGCCGACGGGGTGGGCGTGTTGTCCGGATGGCTCTTCAGCACCCAGATTCTGCACGTCGACAGCTACTATTATTGGCACTACTCGCGGGCCTTTGTCACGGGGTTTGACGTGTTCCAGGGGATCATCAAGAGCATTCTTTTTGGTGGGGCGATCGCTGTCATCGCCTGCCACCGAGGATTCCACTCGGGTGCCGGAGCGGAAGGGGTGGGGCGCGCTGCGACGGAGGCTTTTGTCTATTCGTTCGTGGCGATTCTGATGATCGACTTCCTGGTGGGAACGTTTCTGATGGAGGTTTACTTCCTGATCTTTCCCCGGTTTTATTCGCTGGGGTAACGCTCGTTGAATCATCGAGAACGGAATAACCCCACGGCTCAGTAGTGGGGCGGTCGCTCTTCTTCCGAGGACCGCGGCTGGTCCGACCACTCGCTGGCCAGGGATTCAATCTTGCGAACCTGTGACTGAATTCCATGAAAGTCGCGCTGCTGATCGAGCAGCACTTCATGCAACTGCTCGACCTGTCGCTGGAGTTCCATCAATGTCGTTTCGATGCGGATTAAGCGTTCTTCAGCGGACATGAGGGAGACCCTTCGTGGAAGTTTCACCGATCAATCGGTGTCTGAGATCTGACCGCCGGAAAGACTCCAGCCGGTCATCAGTCCAGGACGACAGGCGGGAAGTATCGGCTTACACCAGTCAGGCACCTCATCAGGATGCGTCGGGAGCATCATTCAGGGAGTCGGGAACTTCTCCATCGAGTTGGCCATCGCCCACTCCGGCGGTCATTTGAAGCTCACGCAGTCGCTGCTTGGTCTTCCAGTAATCCCAGCCCAAAAACGCACACGCCACACCCGCTCCGATCATCTCGAGAAGTAAGGGACGCTGGCCGAAGAACTGCATGATGATCATGACGACTGCCACGCCACAACAGACGTAAAGCAGCACCTGCTTGACCTGAATGGTTAACCGCAGTCGTTTGTATTCCGAGACGGCCAAGTCGGAACGGGCCTTCGAGTTGGCGATCGTCCGGAAGGAGTCGAGATTGGCGCGTTGGGTTTCTTTATTCTGCGGGGCCGACTTTCGCTGATACTCCTCGGGTTCCAACTCCGTGTCGTCGGGTGGAGTCCACGGCTCTTCCACGGCCACGGCCGGAGACACTTCGTCTCCCATCTCATCTTCAGCCTCGGCATCCTCAATGCCTTCGGCAACACCAATGGACTCTGCTGGTGCCGGGATCGCAACGACAGCGGCGACAGCGGCTGGCGATTTCCGCGTCCGCGCGAGGAGTTGCTCCATGTAGGTCGCAATGGAATCGTTCGAGGTGCTGACAGGATCGGGCTCCACAGCCACTTGGCGGATGGCGGGAGTCGGTTTGGATTTCAAGGTGGCAGCTGCCGTGGGACGCGCCGCTGGCGCGTTTGAGGGCTCTGGCTGGGCCTGCGGGTTGAACGGCGTCTGAGCTGGTCGGGCATCCAGATTGATCCCGAACATTTCAGAGAGCCGAGTACGAATGGCCACATCTTCTGGGGATCCAGTGGCCGCCTTGCCGGGTGAAGTTTCACGCGACACCGGGGGTTGTTCGGAAGTGTGGTGCTCCTCGACGATTTCGATTGTCGCTTCTTCCTCGGAGACGACCTCGAACTCTTCGTCTCCCGGGGACTGGGCCGCCGCCTCATCGATAATCGATGAAGTCGGTCGCCTCAAGAGGTCAATCAGCCGGACAGACTCCTGGGCTTTGGCTTTCGCGACCTTGGAAGAGTGCGGTTCCTCCTGCGTGGCGGTCTTCGGCTTTGCCGTGGTGGGAATTCCGAGGAGGCTGGCCACCTCAAAGGGGATCGCGTCCTCTTCCGGGCTGTCGATGGAAGAGAAGCTCGCGAATCCGGCGAGTTCGTCAGGCTGTTCGGATTCCTCTTCCTGCGTTTCCTCTTCCTGCGTTGAATCCGTTGCAACGGACTCCTGCGGGGCGATGATCGGCTCGGTCACGACCTCAACTGACGGCTCCGGAACAACCACCGGTTCGGTGACAGAAGCCGCTTGCGGTCCTTCTGCCACGGAGAGCGAGGGGGATGCGGACTCATCCTGGAGGGCCGAAAACTGGCTGACCATCAATTGCAATTCAT
>JAYSVZ010000544.1:0-4224 GCA_043718305.1 Planctomycetota bacterium
CCCTCAGCTCCACTCCGTTCTTGCTCAACTCCTCTTTCTGGTCCGGATTGCGGTCGAACAGGTTGGGACCGATCACCAAGTGCGAGCAGTTCTCGGCCAGGAGGTTGTGCTCGAAACCTTCCCACAGCGTGTTACCCTCGATCACGACACCTCGGGCATTCTTCAGATGAATATTCGTCTTCACATCGCTCAGCACGTTATCGCCGATCACAAACGTCCCGACCATCAGCGGGTTCTCCCTCGAGGCCCCGAGCATGCGGATATTCGCCGAGCCGATCGGCTCGCGGTCATGCTGCAATGTACATCCGGTGATGGCCCCCTCGCGCACCGAACCACGGCGACAATCGAGCAGTAGATTGGCGGCCAGCGGGCCATCGCCGACGTTCCCCTCGATGTCACAGCCGGTGACTTGCAGGTTGCGAATTTCGCTCTCGCGGCAGACGATGCCCCCTTGGCGGTTGTAGCTAATGTGGCAGTTGCCAATGTTGATCTGGTGCAGGTTGACCGCGTCCATGTAGACGCCGACGCCTCGATTATCGTAGAGATGGCACTCGCTCACGATCACGTTGCGGTTGCGACCGGTCAGCCGGACGGCGTGCATCACGCCGCGAATCACCAGCCGCGTGAGAGTCGCCTGGAGCGTCCCTTGCAGCTCAATCCCGCTCGCATCGGCATGTCCGCCGCCGATTTCGATTCCATCAATCGTGGGGAACCGTTGCTTGTCCCATACGGGGGCTGTGACCGTTTTCGGGTCGGCAGTGCCTTGATGAGTGCCGATGATCCGAAGGGCTGGTCCACCCGCCTCCATCTTCAAGCGAGCCAATCCGTCTCCCGTGATGGCCAGCGGGCCGGTCTTTTCCAGGCGGACTTCGATCGTCCTGGTAAGCCGATATGTCCCCGGTGGAAAGTGCAGGGGCTGCAGCCCATTGTCGACAGCCCGCTGAATGGCTGCGGTATCGTCGGTGACGCCGTTCCCGGTCGCCCCGAAGTCCTTGACGTTGGGGGCAATCGTGATTTTCTGGGTCGCGGAGGGTGCGTCTGGCTTCGTCGCCGCCGATGGTTCTTGCGCCGCCTGGAGTGTGTAAAGCCACACCAATCCCACCAAGCCGATCGATCTCGTCAGCACGAATCGCGGCGTCAGACCAGACCGCTCGGCAGGACGCTCACCGTCCACTGGCCCCCGGAACCATGCTTGAATCTGCTTCCAACCCATCAGGGACTCCCTTCTACCTGAACCGCAGCCAGTCGGGCTCAACCGCCACAACCGTTAATCTCGACACAAGCGTAACAGGGATGCATAAGTCCAGCGAGCGTTCGGTTTGCGTAAGTTTTGGACGTGAATATTCTGCCCGCGGAGCAGGAATTGGCGGAAGCCGAAGTGGTGTTTGACTTGAGCGAAGGGGCGTTCGCCGCGGTATTGGCGGGCGGCGTAGGTCGTCTTCGCCTTGGCAGTGGCCATGCGTTGGGCATGGGCTTCGAGGCGGTCATCGTGTTCGTAGCGGTTGACTGCGCGGTGCTGAGACTCCGCGCTGAGGCACTTCGCGCGGAGCGGGCAGGCCGCACAAACGCTGGGCTCCGAGGTGTAACGATCGCGTGTTTGCGGGCCGGTGGCGAGTTGTTTGGTCGAGTGTTCGCGGTGCTTCAAGAGTTGACCGAGCGGGCACCAAAAGCCGTTGTGGACCTGGTCAAAGACGAAGGGCGGGCCGGGTTCGTGGTCGGGTCGGCGAGCTTGCTCGGTGCGAAGAGCGTGATGCCGCGCTCTTCAAGGGCTTGCCGATTGGCCCCGGTGAGGGACATCGTATCGGCCAAGACCTCGGCCGGGGCCAAAACACGGGTCGGCTTGGCTGCTCTGGCTTGCGGTCGCTATCCTGCCAAAAGCATTCGCGGAACACTCGTCTCCGTGATCGACCCATCGCCAATTCCCTTCGCGCGGCACTCTTCGATGATCCTCAGCGGCAGTGAGATTCACGCTCGGCTCGGTTCGGACATCGTCATCGATCCGTTCCAGGAATCGCAACTGAACCCCAATAGCTACAACCTGCGACTGCACAATGAGCTGTTGGTTTACGAGGAGATCGTCCTCGACATGCGGAGGCCGAATCGGCATCGGCGGATTGAGATTCCCCCGGAAGGCATCGAACTCAACCCCAGCCAGTTGTACCTGGGCCGGACGATGGAGCGGACCGAGACCCACAATCTCGTCCCCATGCTGGAAGGCCGCTCTTCGGTCGGGCGGTTGGGACTCTTTGTGCATGTGACTGCCGGATTTGGCGATGTCGGATTTTGCGGGTATTGGACACTCGAGATGTACGCCGTCCAGCCCGTGCGAATCTATCCCGGAGTGGAGATCTGCCAGATCTTTTATCACACGATCGAAGGTGCCATCCGCGAATACGACACAGGAAAGTATCAGCACAACACCGACATCCAGCCGAGTTTGCTTTACACCGAACTCCAGTCGAAAGAGGACCGCCAGCGGCGACTGTGGGACGGTCCGTGAATCGGCGACGGACCGCTCAACATCCCGTGCGGCCCTTGCTACACTCGCCGCTCAATCATGTTCCGGGGCGATGTCTCGTTGGATCGACGACCACCTGGAACCGGAGATCGACTGATGATTCACGTTCTCGATGGTTCCCTCGATCAAGTGGCCGCCGACTGGCTGGTGGTGGGGGTCTATGACAAGGGCGTCCTCACCGCTCCCGCAGCCAGCATTGATGCGGCTCTGGGAGGAACCATCTCCGCTTTGGTAACCCGCGGGGACATCACCGGGAAGCTCGCGGAAACGATCGAACTGCTGAGCGTCTCCGGAATCGCGGCAACCCGCGTCTGTGTGGTCGGACTGGGCGATGCAGCGACGCTCACGCGGGCGAAGCTCGATCGGGCCTTGATGACGGTCGCTCGCAAGCTTTCCGCCAAATCCGCCGTCTCCGTGGCAGTCGCCTTGCCAGCAGCCCCGCTGGCCGGTCTCAGCGAGGAGTCCTTGGCTGCTTTGGCAGCCCATGCCTTCACGGTCGGCTGTGTCGGCCAGGGCCTCTACAAGGCGGAAGCCGATCGGCACGCCTTCCGTCGGATCACCTTGCTCGTCGCCACGGGAGCCTTGGTCGCAGCTCGTCAGGGAGCGATAGCGGGCGAGATCATCGGCGAGTCGACGAACCTGACTCGGGAACTGGTCAATCGACACCCGGGGGAACTCTATCCCGAGACGTTTGCGAATCGAGCTGTGGAGGAGGCCCAGCGGTACGGCCTTGCTTATGAAGTGCTGGATGAACCGCGAATCCTCGCCGAGCGAATGGGTTCGCTGCACGGCGTCGCGCGAGGCAGTGTTCGTCCGCCGCGCGTCGTCCTCCTGCGATATGAGGGAGCTGGCGCGGGGCAGCCGTGGCTGGCCCTGATTGGTAAGGGAGTCACGTTCGACAGTGGCGGACTCTCGCTCAAGCCGAGCGATTCCATGAAGACGATGAAGTGCGACATGGCCGGGGCCGCAACAGCTCTCGGGGCGATCCTGGCGATCGCTCGGCTCGGTCTGAAGGTGAATGTGCTCATGGCGGCGGGTCTCGTTGAGAACATGCCGAGCGGGTCCGCCTTCATGCTGGGTGAGATCCTCACCGCGCGGAATGGAGCGACGATCGAGATCATGAACACAGACGCCGAAGGACGGCTCGTTCTGGCCGATGTGCTGTCATACGTCGTCGACCAGGGAGTCGACAAAATGATCGACTTGGCGACGCTGACCGGAGCCTGCGTCGTGGCTCTCGGAGAAGAGGTCACCGGAGTCTTTGCCAACAACGACGAGTGGAGCAACCAACTCATCGCAGCCGCCCGCGAGGCCGGTGAAGATGTCTGGCCGATGCCGATGTTCGAAAGCTTCGCCGAGCAACTCAAGTGTGACACCGCCGATATGAAGAACATCGGCACCCGCTGGGGCGGGGCGATCACCGCCGCGAAATTCCTGGAGAAGTTTGTCAGCGGGAAGCCGTGGATTCACCTCGACATTGCCGGGCCAGCGTTCATGGAGACCTCGAAGTCGCACCGCGACGGCGGGGCGACCGGGGCCATGCTGCGGACATTGGTCGAGGTGGCGAAACGCTTCGCGTAACTCGGACGGTCAGTCGATTGGGTGGTTGGAGTCTATCCTTTTGTCTGTGCCGGACAGCCCCAGGATTGCTCGATCAACCACTGTTCGATAGTCGTGGGGGGGGGGGGGGCGCCCCCCGCCGGGGG
>JAYSVZ010000545.1:0-4222 GCA_043718305.1 Planctomycetota bacterium
GGTGCTTGGACAGCCGGATCGGCGTACGTCGATTGGCACGCGAAGGGCGTCTGTTGTCCGCCGAGGGGCCGGGTTTTGCCACCGCCGCCGCTCGTGTTGGGCGGTTGTCGAAGTGACTGTTCACCGCGAGTCGAGTGCGGCCATCAAGGCTGTTCGAGTTGTGGGGAAGTGACTTGGGTCCGGTCGCGGCATCGCTGCGAATCGGTCGGGGAAGTCGCTCCGCTGCCGTGTGATCATGTCGTGATCGAGCCGCTTTCGGAGGAAGAGCGACTCGATCATCGGGTTCAGCCCGAGCGCGATCCGACGCCCCTCTTGCCGGACGAACGTGACGAGTAGCTCCAGCGCTGTGCATGATGAGTTGGCCCGCCTCTCCAGCCGAGGGGCGGGCGTTTTCGTCGCCGGACTCTCCGAGTCACGGTGGCTGAGGAGCATTCGACAAATGATAGTCGTGGATCGCTCCGCGATCCAACGTGGGTTCGCGGAGCGTAAGGCGACTATCATTTGTCGAATGGTGCTTACTCTCCCCCCCATGGTTCCCTCGTGAGTTGACCGATGCCGATCTTCACGATCTCCCAGTTGCAAACTCTGGCCATTCGCATTCTGACCGGGGCTGGGGTCTCGCCCGCTGACGCTGAAACTGTCGGTCTGGAACTGGCCGATGCCAACCGCGTCGGCCATGACAGCCACGGCGTCATGCGGCTCATGCAGTACGTTCAGATGGTTCAGGACGGCCATGTGAAACTCGGGGCTCCGGTGACGGTCCTCAAAGAGGCGCCGTCGTACGCCCTCATCGATGGCGGCTTTAACTTTGGCCAAGTCGTCACAGCTCAGGCCCTCGACATCGCCTTGACCAAAGGGCGCGAGACGGGGACGGCGACCGTGCTGATCCGGAACTGTAACCACATCGGTCGTCTGGGGGCCTACACCGAGCGGGCGGCGAAGGCGGGATTCCTGATCACAATGTGCGTCAACGCCCCCGGCCCAGGTGGGGTCGCCCCCTTCGGCGGTGTCGATCGCCGCCTGGGGACGAATCCCATCAGCATGGCTGCCCCGCACGGTGGTTCGGCGGTGGTGCTCGACATGACGACCAGTGCGACTGCCGAGGGGAAGCTCCGCGTCTCGCATCAGAAAGGGGAGTCGGTCCCCGAGGGGCTGATCATCGACAGCCAAGGAAACCCCGCCACTGACCCCGGCGTGTTCTACAACTCTCCGGTCGGATCGATCCTCTCCCTCGGAAGCCCGATGATGGGGCACAAGGGGTTCGGCATGGCGGTCATGATCGACATCTTCTGCGGCATCCTCTCCGGCAGCGGGATCGGCCGCACCGACCTGCCGCGTGGAGCCAACGGCGTCTGGATGTCGCTGATGGCGGTCGACCATTTCCTTCCGCGTGAAGAGTACGACGAGTGGATGAACAAGTACGTCCAGCACATCAAGAGCAGCCGCACCTTGCCGGGAGTCAGCGAGATCCTGCTGCCCGGTGAGATTGAAGAACGCCGAGGCAGCGAGCGCTCAACCAGCGGCGTGCAGATCCCCGATGAGACATGGCGTCAGATTCGCGAACTGGCCGGGAAGCTGGCTGTGAGCGTTGAGGGGCTGTCATAAGTGCCTGTTGTAAGAAATCATGTGCCAGGCGGAATTCGCCTCTGCGAGGCGGATCATCAGTTCAGATGTTTCGGCAGGCAATCCTCGAAGAGGGTCGCGAAATGGTTGAGGGCGACAGTATCGGTAGTTAATTGTGGCTATTGTGGCTCTATTCACAAGGGGAGTCCCCGAGACGCTTGCCTGAAATCGGGTACATTTTTTACTTTCCCGATTCACCCAATTCAGTAACCTGATAGTTCGAAAACAATGCATCACCTCCAAAGAAAATGAACCCATTCTTCGCGTGCATATACGGCGCGTAGTCTCCAATATCTGGTATAGTAAACAACATGTCTTCCGGCGTTTCTCCATCATTGTCGACATCGACGCCAAAGGTCACTGAAGCACCCGACTTGACAATGGATATCTTGTGCGACCCATGCTTTAAAATCGAACCAAATTCCTGGATGGTATTTCTGTCAAGGCGGCCATCCCCTCCAGTCTTCCCTAAATTGATGGTCCCCTTACCCTGAAAATGGTCTGGCCGGTTGATTCTCAATCGCACACACCTCTCGACTTCATGCAAACGATCGTATGTGCCTTCACCAATCCCAATATAGATTGCCTGCTGAATGGGTTCTCGCTCAGTCACCTCGGGAACCGTGACCGTCACTTCGAATCGGAAATTCTTAGCGATGTAATTCCCTTGGCGAGTCCGTACCACCGTTTCCGGTTGGACAATCAGCCCTTTTTTCGTGGCAACTGCAGTTGTCACGATGAACTCCTTACCGGCGTTTGAATTCCGACCTGGAGTGACCGCTGGTTCTCCCGTCGAAGATTGGACACCTCCCGTGATGACCTTCGCAGGGGCAGAAATAGCCAGCAGAATCTTTCCGCTAACGACATCAATCAGTCTTAGATGTGCCTTCGCGGTATTCTTATCAACAACAATCTTTCCCGTCAGAACGACAGTGGCGCCTGTCAGTTTTCCCAATTTCTGAGCAGACGCCTCGTCGAACAGCACGGTATTCTGAGTCAGAAGTTCCGACAGAACCATATCGAGGGCGCTGCGTTCTACAACCTCAATGCCCCGTTGTACCAGCGCTCCGGTCAATTCCTCAGCAATCGAAGATCCAGTCGCGTTTCCTGATCCATCGTTATTGCGGGGAGGGCATACTGCTACGACAATTTTATTGCCGAGTGGTTCAACCTCGTCTCCGATTTCCAGTTTGACCTCGAGTGAACCAAGAACTTTGCCCTTTGAAACCTTCTCGTTGACCTCGGTAACTTCCACCTCGGCGATCTTCGGGCGTTCTGTCGCCAGGATCTCTCCAGTGTCTGGATCAACGACATCACCTTCCTTGCGATAAACCGTCAGTTTTTGCCCGACACTCAATCCACTCATGCGTCCGAGCGTCAGGTAGATCACTTGTGGAGTCACCTTCGCGACTTTGCCTACCGGCTTCTCTTTCCTAGACAAAAGACTCACTTGACGCCCCATGACCGCTGCCAATCCTGCGTACTTCGCTGCGTCATCGAGAGTGATGGGTTTCTCAATTCGGATCACATCTGTTTTTCCTACCGTAACATTTTGATTGGCATGGAAATCGAAAACGGTGACTTGCTTCGCATCTTCTGTAACGAATTCGCCAACAAGCACGCCAGACTTTTTGGTTGACACTCGAGCCAAAACAGAATCGTCCGACCGGAGTATCGAATCGGAAATCGTTAGAAGGAACAACGAAGCGAACAGCAACGTACAAACTCCATTGTGAGTCATGATCCTTCTCCTAGATCTTTCGCCAAGCTGAACAAGGTGCATACATCAGTGGTGAGACCGATCAGTCTGAACAGTCCCTACAATTTCGGCGGGGGAGCCAGATGTCGCGAAGAACAATTGAGTGACGACGGGACTGGGCCGGATGCCACGGCAGCACGGTGGTACTGACATACTCAGTCTAACTTACCGGGTTTGGTAGTGCCAGTGATGCTTCTGAATCGTGGCCAAAGGAAAGCATCGTCATGAGTGGTTGGTAGGCGAACAGAATTCATTTTCGCGTCACCGATGGTAGGGGATGTGGGTTACTTCCCGATACAGAACCGACTGAAGATTCGGTCGAGGATGTCATCGGTGTGGACCGCTCCGCAGACCTCACCCAGGGCCTCCAGTGCAGCCCGAAGTTCGAGTGAGAGGAGTTCGTCGCCCACATGGGACTCGGCAGCGTCCTCCGCAGCGCGGAGGTTGTCGACGCAGCGTTCGAGGGCATCGCGGGACCGCGCTGCAGTCGAAGTGAGCCACTCGCTGTGGTGGCTGGATCGAGACTGGAAGTGTTCGCAAACGACTTGGCACAACATGTCCATCCCCGCGCCAGTCTTCGCGGAGACTGCGATGCAATTCAAGGTCCTGTTCGCGGCTTCATCCCGCTTGGTCCCGATGCGAAGTGCCGTCTGGTGTTCACGAGAGACCGCCCTCCACTGGGCCTCATCGTCACTGGCCTCATCGTCCCGGGCCACATCGTCACTGGCTCGGAGCGACGAGCACCAAAGAACGAGGTCAGCGGCAGCGATCACCTCACGCCGGATCGTTTCGGCCTGTCCGGCAATCCCCGTCGAGAATTCATCGAGCCCCGCTGTGTCG
>JAYSVZ010000546.1:0-4207 GCA_043718305.1 Planctomycetota bacterium
GCTTCCGCCCTGAAAGGGCACCGACATACCAGCCCAGGGCCACGCCCTGGGTATCGATTCCGCCTTGCTCGCCAAGCCCTGAAAGGGCGGCACATCGGACGGCCCCCAGCCCTGTTTCGCCCTTTCAGGGCTTAGAACGCGTGCAAGAACTATTTCCAGAAACGTGAGGGTGGTGTGGCCGATCAGTTGGACCACGACTTGGTGGCTGGTCAGCGGTGGGCCGCGCCAGTACCAACGACGGCAACACCGCCTGGTACTTTACCCGAATCCATTCCTCAACTTGTGTCGCGTCCTGCATCAACGAGTGCTAACTTCTGTGAGCAACTCGGCAAAGACGTTCTGCACGACTTATTATGACGCGGATCCTGACGGTCTAATGCGACTCAACAGGCTTCGTCGATTCCGCCGATGCTGGTGCCACAACCGCTGCCTCAATCACCGGGGCGTGGTCGACTTCCCAGGCTTCCCAGAATTTCTGTGGGCTGGTCTTTCGCCACATCGCAGCGGCCTTCCCGATGTGGCTGCAGAAGGTGTAGTTCTCGAGCACCTTTTCGTGGGGCATGGACTTCACCGTGTCGATCATCCAGCGCATCGCCCGCTGCGTCGTCTCGGCGGGCGGGTGGAGTTCTTGCGGGGCGATCGAGAGCCACTCGATGTGATGCCCGGTGGCGATGAGAGTTTGGCGGAGTTCATCGACGACCGGTTTCTCGACGGCGGACTTTCCGTCGGGCCAGTTACTGGGCCAGTGGCCATCGGGGAACTGCGAATCGATGATCCGATCACGGACCGATTCGAGATAGCCCCACGCGTTCTTCCGTTCGGAAGTGGAGAGGATGTGGAACTCATCATCGAGGCGAATCAAGGCCATCAACGAATAGACGCGGTGCGTCCCGCTGCACACGCCGAGTTCCTTCTGCCCTCGCCGGAGCCGTTCCGAGATCAAGTCGAATGAATACTCGCGGCCATCGCCACCGGTCCACTCCTTTTGCGGGGCGATCCAGTACGCGAAGGCCAACGTGGTCCATTCGGTTTCACGTTCATCCAAGCGGAAGTCACGCAAAGCCTGGTCCAGGACCATGGCGATCGTGGCATTCTTGCGGCCCGGGGAGAAGACCGGCGTCTGGAGCCCGATCCCCGCTTCGGTCAGGCAGGCCAGCCAGTGGTCATGATGAATGCTGCCGCCGTCCGCGCGGTCATGCCGCACGGTGATGCCGGTCTGAATGTCTTGCAGCAGCGACGGAGTTTTCGATCCCCAGGAGTTCACGTATTTCTCGTGATCGGTCAGGAACTCGACCATCTCTTTGCCAGAGACGACCGCTGGGTCGCGGAATTCCGCGCCAACACCCCATGTGCGGAGAGCATGCTCCACATGGTTCGGCTTCATCGCCTTACGAGGGAACTTTGGTTGCACCTGCCGCAGGACTGCGGCCAGATCCTCATCGCTGACCAGATCGGGTCGGTCATAGAGTGGAGCGACAGCTAGCGGCGTCTGACGCGGAACCGGCACGGAGACGAAGGCGTCCTTGGACCAGATCTGTTCCGCGACCTTGGCCTTGGCAGAGGGCTGGGCTGTGAACCAGGCCACGGCGAACGCGGTCGCGGTGACCAGTTGGACGAGGAGGATCGTGTTGAGGGTGGGACGCCGGGTGGGCATGGGATGACTCAAGATTGAAGTGCGGCTGACATTCGTCACGTGGGATAGGCTTCTAGCCTGTCATCTTCATCCGAAAGACAGGCTGGAAGCCTATCCCACGGGGCAGTCAAGATCGTTCGTTTTACAGCGGTTGCTTGCGGCGGAAGACCACGCCGAGGCCATCTTCGTAGACCGACTCCCAGTCAGCAGGCTTCTGCTCGATGGAGCGGATCAATGCCGCTCGTCGCTGGCGATCAACCACCACCGTGTTGACCGAGTAGGCATTGAGCTTGGCTTCCCAACTCGATCCGCCTCCAGAGATGTGCATGTAGTCCAGCCATACCTCGCGCGGGACGAGGTGCGCGTGCGAGTTCAAGAAGACCTGGATCCCCGGCGGTCCCGCCCAAGTCAGATAGTCACCCCACTCATACGTATTGAACACTGCCCCCACCGGTGGATTCTCGCGAAGGTAACTCGTGACGCCCAGCGGCGTGTCGGCGGAGACACTATTGCGATACTTCTTTGCAGCCAGCTTCGGGTCGCTCGGCTGGCCATGCAGCATCGTCACCCCGAACGGTGTGTAGGCGAAGAAGATCCACACCAACCCCACCGCCAAGACACTGTTCAGACCGGTGCGGCGCGGGGCCTCGACCGGACGCCCAAAGTTTTTCCAAGTGATCGCAGCCAGATGAATCCCCACATAGTACGCCGCCAGCGGAGCCCACCAGTTGATGTATCGCGAGGTCCACAGAGCCGCCAACCCAAACGTCACCAGGGTCAGCATCTCGCCACACGTCACTCGCCGGGGGCTCATTCGGTAGAGCAGAAACAGAGCGATGGTGATCGCGGCTGCGGCCTGACCTTGGTTCATCTTCAGCGACAGCGCATCCCACTCGATGAGATCAAGTAAGTTCAGGTTGCGCGGGACCGCGAGGGCCTCGGCATAAACCCGCACGCCGTACGGATTGAGGAGGACTGCCGCCGCACCGAGTTGGGTCAACAGAACGAGTCGTCGCGTGACGCTATCGCGAAACGGAGTTGTCAATTGGCCAGTTCGCCAGATGATGTCAAAGCTCCGCCCCAGGGCCATCAGTCCCATCAGCCCCAGACCGACCACGAACGACCCATGCAGATTGGCCCACAACGCAAACGTCAGCGGAACCGCCCACCAGTGCCACTTCCGTTCGACCGATGAGGTCGCCACCACCAATACCAGACAGAACGCCGCCAGTCCCGCCAGTTGGGGCCGAACGATCAGCAGTTGCTGATAGCCCCCCCCTCCGAAGGTGAGAAACGCGGCCAATACCGCGAGCAGGCTCTCCGTCCGGCGATAGACCGCACCGAGAATCAGCGTGAAGGCGGCTGTGATCAGCCCGGCGTAGAAGAACTGGGCTCCGGCAGTCCCGAACTTGTGGACGAGGCCATACTCTGTCAACTGGCTAAGCCAGGCGATATCGACAAACGGAACCCCCTCCGCGAGCGGCATCAGTGGCTCAACGCGGGGGACAGCCTGGTTCGCCCAGATCCAGCGTCCGTAGCTCAAATGCCCCCAAAGATCGGAGTAGTGCAGCGGCTGGTAACTTGTGGTGAGAAACAGCAATGCCAGCAATACGACGATCCCGACGGCCTTGCGGGACATCCGCAGATGTGCCGGGATGCGGTCTTGCAGCACCGTGAGGTCGGGTTCGCGATGTTCGAGGAATGTTCCGCCAGACACGCGCGCCTCGGGCTGGGGGGGAGTGAGGGTACTCATCAACACACATCCGACAGTGTACTCGCCGCGTGGTTCCGGGGTGGAACCGAATTCGAGACCGCTGCCGATTGGCAGGTTGCCTTTTGGCAGCAGTCCCTCACGAGCATAGAACCGGGGCTGGACCTGGGTCACGCAGGAACGCGAATCGCCCAGAAGGGTTTGCAGGATGCATACCGAATGTGCCGTCTTTATCGAGGAGCAGGGC
Source organism: Planctomycetota bacterium (assembly GCA_043718305.1). Taxonomy (GTDB): domain Bacteria; phylum Planctomycetota; class Planctomycetia; order Planctomycetales; family Planctomycetaceae; genus TH-plancto1. Next base: position 3,592 of record JAYSVZ010000546.1, read on the forward strand.
TTCAACGAGACATTGGCGGGCACGCCGTAAGAACGTCTGAACAACTATTGTCAAAACAGTATTCTGAGGTTACGATCCTCGGATGGCCAAATCTCGGACTTCCACCGCCCCGGATCGTCGACGGTTCGATTCCCTCGAACAGGAAGCGTTCCTGCACTTGTGGCGGACCTATGACCTCCTCAAGGGCCTGGAAGACCAGCTCTTTCGGGACTACGAACTATCCGCGCAGCAGTACAACGCGCTGCGGCTCTTGCAGGCCGCCCATCCCCGGCGGATGCCGACGCTCGACCTGGGGCGGCGGATGATTTCGCGGGCTCCCGATATGACGCGACTTCTTGATCGGCTTGAGGAGCGCGGGTGGGTGGTTCGGGAACGACTCGAAGCCAATCGCCGCGTCGTCGAGGTCGGGATCACCCCTGCCGGGATATCCCTGCTCAAGGAACTCGCGGAACGCGTCATCGAATGCCACCGCGCGCAGCTCGGCCATCTGGAACCTACCCAGCTTCAGTCTTTAATCGCTTTGCTGGCCAAGTGTCGTGAGCCGCATGAGTCGGCAGAAACGCCTTGGCACACCAGCCATTCCAAGGCCCCCGTGACCCCATGATTCCAGCCATCG
>JAYSVZ010000547.1:0-4205 GCA_043718305.1 Planctomycetota bacterium
TGCAGTTCACCAGTTGATACTGGTCGATCTGGTTCTGGTTTTGCGGGGGAGTTTCGTTCTTCTCGGCCATGCGACCGTCCTCGGAGCGGCAAGACGACAACTGACCGTCTGCATGAGGCGAACCCCGTGAGAGGTCGCCCCGAGGACGGGCTGCCCTCAGTATACCGACGATGTTCCAGTCGTCGCAGCCCGAATCACCCGGTTCTTGGGAAACATCCGCGCATTTAGGCGAGTCTTCGCCACCCTTGCAGGCGATGCCACACCGCGACTCGCATTCCATGCGTCGGAAGTCCACGCAAATCCGATCCGGCGATCCCAAGAGGAGTGCCTGGAGTGGGGTGTCTCGTGAGGGAGCGACATCGCGGGCTGCGTCATCGATTTCCTCGAAATCATCGGCTCAGGCGGCAATTCCGCTCGCCTCTCTCCAGCCCCTCCTCCCCCGGCGGGGTGTCCCCATGTGACATTTTCACATGGCCAAACCAGGTGACAATTCTATTGGTCGCTGACGGGTTCCGTCTCGTTTGACCATCACCGCTTGTCTCGATAGACTGTCTCGCTTCGCAAGAGGTTCATCTCTTCACAGGAGTGACAGGGCGTGGCGGAAATCGTCGTCAAAGACATTCTGGAAGCTGGCGTTCACTTTGGCCACAAGGCCAGTCGGTGGAATCCCAAGATGCGCCCGTACATTTACGGTCGCCGCAACAAGATTCACATTATCGACCTGAAGGAAACGATCCGGGGCCTCGTACGGGCTCAGAAATACCTTCAAAAGGTCTCGGGCCAAGGGAGCCTCGTGCTCTTCGTTGGCACCAAGCGGCAGGCTCAAGAAGCCGTCGCCGACGCAGCTCAGGCGTGCGGCATGCCGTACTGCACCGAGCGGTGGTTGGGCGGCACGCTGACCAACTTCCGGACCGTCCGGGCGCGATTGAAACGGCTCGAAGAGCTCGAAAACCTCGAGCAGACTGGTGAATTGCTCACCAAGTTCTCCAAAAAGCAGCAGTCCCGGCTCAACCGCGAACTCAAGAAGATTCGCACGAACCTGGGCGGAATTCGAGAGATGAACCGGCTGCCAGAAGCAGTCTTCATCGTCGACCCGGGCAAGGAAAAGAACTGCGTCGCCGAGTGCCGCGCGCTGGGTGTCAAGGTCGTGTCGTTGATCGACACTGACTCCAATCCAGACATGGTCGACTTGGCAATTCCAGGGAACGACGACAGCATCCGCTCGATCCGTCTGATCCTGACCTACATCTCGGATGCGATCAACCAAGGCAAGTCTTCCATCCCGCGCAAGCAGGAAGAGGCGGCCAAGGCTGAGGAATACAAAGCCGTTCCAAGCATCCGTCGTCCTGACGGCAACTAGTTCGGACGAGTCACAGAATTCCAAGCCCGTGGTTGATTCGCCACGGGCTTGTTCATTGGCAACACCTAACCAGAATCCCGACTTCGCGGTGAACGCCGCGATCCCGTCGGTGTCTCTCTTGAATCGTGCATGCGATGGGATGTCGGGACGACCGCCGTGCGGTACAACACTCCCCACATGCCTTTCCCGACCCGTTCGTAGGAAACCAGGAGTCTCCGCCATGGCTGAAATCACCGCAGCCGCCGTCAATGCTCTTCGTCAGCGTACCAGTCTGCCACTCATGAAGGTCAAGCAAGCCCTCACCGAAGCGGGCGGCGATCCGGAAAAGGCGATCGAGATTCTCCGGTCCCAGGTCGGCAAGTTGATCGTCAGCCGGGCCGAGAACGCAACCGAAGAAGGCCGCGTTTTCGTCAAGCACACAGCGGACCACAGCGAAGTGGCTGCCGTCGAAATCCAGTGCGAGTCCGCTCCGGTCGCTAAGGCCGATACGTTCCTGGCCCTCGGTGATGCGCTGGTCACTCAGTTGCTGAATGGCCCGGGAGCTGGATCGGTTGACGAACTGCTCGCGCAGTCGACGGCCAGCGGTCAGTCGCTGAAGATGCTGTTTGAAGATGTCGTGAATCAGATTCGCGAGAAGTTCGTGATCTCCCGCGTGATCCGCCTGAAGGGCCCGGTCGGAGCTTACGTTCACCATGACGGCAAGACGGCCTGTCTCTTCGAGGCCGAAGGAACGGACTTGGCCGCTCCCGTCCTGCGGGATGTGGCGATGCACATCGCCGCCATGAAGCCAACCTTCGCCAACACCGACTCGGTCGATCCGGCTCGCGCGGCTGAAGCTCGGGCCAAGCTCGTGCAGGAAGCCACAGCCAGCGGGAAGCCTGCCAACATCATCGAGAAGATCGTCGACGGCAAAATGTCAGTCTTCTACCGCGATGATTGCGGCGTCCTCACCGAACAACCGTTCGCCAAGGACGACTCAAAAACCGTTCGCCAAGTGCTGGCCGAAGCGGGTCTGAAGTCGAAGGCCTTCCACCTGTGGGTACTCGGACGGTAGTCCGCGAATGACGGGTGTCGGCAGCGAATTGAAGGTGCCAGCGAATCAGACCGGAAGTCCATTCGCTGGCACTTTTGAAATTGCTGTCGATTTGCAGGCTGTCTTTGCTAGCTAACTCAGACGAGCGACGGCCTGAAAGGCCATCCTACGGGTACTTATTTCCACCGGTTGCCTCAGTACCCTGGGTTCGGGAAGTGATTGCAGGTCCGTAAAGGGCGATTAACGCTCTTCCGAGGGCACCCGCGGTTATCTCTATTTCGCATACGGTGTCTTATCGCCTCAGCTGCTCCTTGGCCCAGATGGCGAGGGCCTCGCGATTGATTTTGACGTTGTGGCGGGTGTCGACGGGCATGGCGTCAATGAACTCGAAGGTCTCGATGGCCATGGTCAGAGGAGAGGATTGAGCGAGCAGTTGTAACTCTCCCTCGATCTCTGTTTCCATCCCCTTGAAAGGCCTCTGTTCGACGACGAGGACCGGTTGTTGTTGCCCCTTCGGACCGATCCCAACGAGCGCTGATCGAATGACTCGCGGGTGAGAATCAAAGATTCCCTCACAACAGACCGAGTACATCGGGCCAACCTGGGTATAGACAATGTGTGCCTTACGCCCGCAGAACCAGAGCAAGCCCTCTTCGTCGAGATAGCCGACATCGCCGATCCGGTGCCAGAACGTCTCGCCGTCCGCGATCTTGGAAGCTCGGGTCGGCTCCGGCCTGCGGAAGTATTCGCGAGTGACGGCTGGGCTGCGGACGATGATCTCGCCGATCTCGCCGGGGGGGAGAGAGCGGGTCTGATCGATCGAGGCGATCGGTCCCTCGGTGATCGGAATGATGCGGATATCGACGCCGGGGAAGGCCCGACCGACGCATGTTCCCGCCCCCTGGCGGGTCTTCGTAGCGGTCCGGGCGAGGACTTCACGGGCTCCGATCGAAGCCACTGGCAGGCTCTCCGTGGCTCCGTACGGAGTGTGTAGGTCAGCCAGTCTTTGGGTGAGAAGTGGTTCACCACGGAGACACGGAGGCACAGAGGGGAAATCAAAAGATCGCCCCTCCCCTTCCGGCTCCCCTCTCCCCCCGGGAGAGGGGCTGGGGGTGAGGGCCGCGTGGCGAGTAGTCGTTGATTCGGCGAAAGCCAGCTTCCCCGAACCCAGTGCATCGGCCTCGCGATTCAACGTTGCTTCTCCGGACTCGGAGAGTCCAGCGACAGCTATGGGAGGCACCTTGGTGAATCCCTCGCCCCCCACCCCCTCTCCCGAGGGGAGAGGGGCGAAAGAACTCTCCCCTGACGGCTGATAGCTGACGGCTGAATGCTCCTCTTCCTGCTCCGTGCCTCCGTGCCTCCGCGGTGAAACCTCTGATGCTGCAGGAATAGTCCCCGTCAACACCTTGGTCATCATCTCCAGCACGCGGATCGGCACGGGCCCGCCTGCCGACAAGGCTCGCCGCAGCGAGGGGAGTTCGATCTGGTTCTCCACGCAGTATGCCCCGACCCGGTTCCACAGCGCCGGTGACCCGAACGCCTGCGTCACGCCGTTGTCACGAATCGCTTCGATAATCTTGAGCGGATCCACCTGCGCGGGTTTGGTCGGGTCCATGTCGGGGATGACCGTCGTCACTCCCATCGCGGCGTTGAACAACGCGAACAGAGGGAACCCGGGCAGGTCGACCTCGCCCGGTTCGATGCCGTAGAACTGCTGCAAGAGATCGACCTGGGCGTTGAACATCCCATGTTCGTACAGCACCCCCTTCGGTGGGCCAGTACTGCCGCTGGTAAAGATGATCGCTGCGGGGT
>JAYSVZ010000548.1:0-13539 GCA_043718305.1 Planctomycetota bacterium
AGCTTCTCGTTCTTCTCGATGCGCTCTCGAAGGGAGGATTTGGCCCCGGCGGCAATCGCTTCATGGCACCGTCGCAACAGTCCGAGCGACCCGGCATAGAGCTCGACCGAACCATGGATGCCGTGGTCCGAACGCGGGCCGCCTTCATGCTGGATGATGATGTGTCCGCACTCTGCGGCGTGGGAATGGGCTCCCTCCCAGACCTGCCCATTGATGACGATCCCGCCGCCGACACCGGTCCCGAGGGTCCAGAACATCAGGCTGCTAGTCCCCTGGGCGCGTCCCAGCCAAGTCTCGCCGAGGGCCGCCGCGTTGGCATCGTTTTGCAGGATCGTCGGCAACCCGAACCGCTCGCGGACCAATTGTTTAATGGGCAGGTTCTGCCACCCCGGCAAGTTGAACGGATGAAAGATGATCCCCTCGGGAATATCCATCGTACCGGGAGCTGCGATGCCGATCCCGGCGATCTGGTCGCGAGCCTGGCTCTCGGCCATGATGCGGTCGATCACGCTGTACAAGTGGGCCAGTCCCTCTTCGCGACCCGCGTCGAGCTTGATGGGAAAGGCCGCGTTGGCGAGCACCTGCCCATCCTCACGCACGACCCCGGCCTTGATCCGGGTGCCGCCGATGTCGATGCCGCAGTAACAGGGGAGAGTGTTCACGTTCAGAGATTCCGAGCAAAGACGAAGGAGTTCGAAGCGCGACTCCCACCGGGGACAGGCCAAGAGTCTAGGGAGTCACCCGGTTGCAATGCCATTGAGTGATTACTGACGGAGCTTATCCCGGAGGGCTTGTTGCAAGGGGGAGTGCCCCAGTTGGGCTGACACGATCATCTGGGTGTCCACCGGAGTCGGCAAACCGAACAGTTGCGTGAAAATCTCTTCGACGGATTGAGGGAGCCAACCGCCCGTCGCCAGACCTAGACGCCGCCAGACAGCAACGCAATTCCGAGCATGGCGAGTCACAACGACCAGTTCGCGTGACCTCTTGGGACTGTCCGTGAGGTTAGGGAACGAGTCCCAGCTTCGCCCGCGACAGGTTGACAAACGGGGCTGCCTGCGGGTCATTGGCATAGAGATCAACCACGCTCTGCCACAATGCCTGGGCCTCTTTGGTCTTTCCAGCCAGATCCAACTGAGTGGCTCGGTCCATCGTACGTTTTGCCAGGCGGTACTCTTCGGGATCGATCGCCTGGTGGTCCATCTCACTCAGTAGGTCCGTCGCCAGCGTTCGCAGGTCATCCGATTCCTGGTCCCCCTTGGTCATCTCAATCAGGCCCGCGAGGACTCGGCGCGCTTCGACATCCTGGCCTAGCCCTCGCAATTGGATTGCACGTTGGAGCAGTCGTTCCCCGTCCGTTTTGGCTGAGCGTTCCATCCACGAACCGCGCCGCCCCAGGAGATCTTTACGCAGTTCATAGAGCCGGATCTGATCGAGGTAGGGTTCGACTTGAGGGGCCCATGCCTTCGAATCACTCTCTAAGAGTGGTTCAAAAATCTCATGCTTCGCCCGGTCCCATCCCGGGCCCGACTCTTCGGCCATGAGGGCTTGGCCTTGCGCAAAAAGTTGTTCCGGGGTCGGCGTCCGGTGGTTCCACCAATAGACTCCGCCCAGGATGATTGCGGCCAGGGCCGCCACGAGGAACCAAGTGCTATCGAGCACTCGCTCCAGGAGTGTTTGCGTGTTGGCTTGTTCGATGTGCGCCTTCATCAGGTCGCGCATCGCGACCCCCGCCACATCGGGGTCGGAATGCTTGCCGTCAGCCGCCAGCGTCTCGTCATGGCCATCGACGTTCTCGAATTCAAAGGTTCCCGTTCCTTGGGCCATCTCGACCTTGCGGGGAATCTCTTGAAGTCGAAGTTGCAAGACGTACGAATCGGGGTAGCGGTTGTCAGGGTTCTTTTCGAGGCACTTGCAGACCACCTCATCGAGCCAATGCGGGATGTCGGGAACGATTCGCCGAGGGCTGTCGAACTGTCCGAACTTATGCTTCTGGGCAATATCGAGGGCCGACTTTCCGGTAAACGGTGGACGCCCCGTGAGCATCACATACATCACCGCCCCGAGCGCGTAGATGTCGCTCCGCTTATCGACCCGCTTTCCCTGGGCCTGTTCCGGGGACATGTATTCCACGGTCCCAATCACGCCGCCCGTGGCTGTCAGTTGATCCCCCGCAAAGACATGGGCCACCCCAAAATCGGTCAGCTTGCAGACCCCCTTCTGATCGAGCAATAGGTTCGACGGCTTGATGTCGCGATGGATGATCCCAGTGTTGTGGGCCGCTTTGAGTGCCTTGCAGATCTGAGTCGTCAGCTCGATCACCTCGCGCCAGCCGATCCGTTTCTCCCGCATCAGCCGTTCGGTCACCGTCTCGCCGTCGACGAATTCCATCGTGTAGTAGTAGGTCCCTTCCCATTCTCCACTATCATACATTTCGACCACGTTCTCGCCGGTCACGCGCTGCATGGCCTCGATCTCGCGGGCAAAGCGGGCCACGAACCCCTCTTCACGGGCCATGCTCGCGGGGAGTACCTTCACCGCAGCCACCTGCCCCGTCTGTTCATGCTTGCCGAGGTAGACCGTTCCCATTCCGCCTTGGCCGAGCTTCCGTTCGATCAGGAACGGACCGATCCGCTGTGGCAGCACGGAGGACGAACCGGATGGGCGATCAACTGGCGGCATGAATAACTCCCGATCGGCCCTGGGCCGTCGGGCTGGCCGACCGGCCTTCGCAATGATGTGACTGCTCAGTCTACGGAACAACCGATGTCCTCAGCAATTCTCTTGATCGCCCACGGGAGCCGCCGAGCCACAGCCAACGCCGACCTGGTTCAACTGGCCGAAGCGGTCCGCACGCGCCGTCCCGAGGAGATTGTCGAGATTGCGTACCTGGAACTGGCCGAGCCCACGATCCCGCTAGGGGCTGCGAAGTGCATCGCGCGGGGCGCCACCGTGGTTCGCATGTCACCGTTCTTCCTCTCGGCGGGTACGCACATTGCCGAAGACCTGACCGGGTTTCGGAATGCGTTCGAGGCGCAATACCCGGGGGTCAGGTTCCAGTTATGCCCGCCCCTGGGGCTGCATCCGCTGCTGATCGATGTGCTTTTTGAGCGGATGAATGCCACATGGTCCGAGTCTGGCGCGACGCTGGGAACGTGACGTGCGGACCCTATTGGACTCAGACAACCGGCGGAAAAGAGAGTCCCAGCAGGGCACCTTTTAGGCAGCGGTTTGGCACAGTCGACAACAGGGGTGGGTGGCTGGCTGGAGGTGCCACTGGCGGTCGCTCTGGACCGCCAGTGTTTCGAGCCTCAGTCGACTCTCGCGATGGTGCTGGTCCCCCCAACACTGGCGAGTCAAAGCCCTCGCCAGTGGCACCAAACGCAGCCTCCGAAACGGACCACTGACCACTGAAAACTAATGACTCCGTCAGTGGCGGCTGAGCTGCGCGGGGTCGCTTCGTGGCACTCCCATCCCAAGACGCTTATGCTACTGGCAAGGCAGGCAGCGGTTCGCGGCCGTTGGCCGAACGCTCTTCCCATTCGACCTTGAGGATCGCATTCATGTCGCGTCGTACCTTTCTGAAAAACACCGCTGCGCTGACAGCGGGGGCTGCTGCGTTGCAGGGCTTGTCCGCGTCCGTCTTCGCGGCGGGCGATGAAGTCGTGAAGATCGGCCTCATTGGTGTCGGTGGTCGCGGAATGGCCGCCACGGGGCAAGCCCTCTCCACCGAAGGCAAGGTCAAGCTGGTCGCCGTCGGCGATGCCTTCGACCAAGTGCTGGATTACGGGGTCAATCAGATCGCGCGCTCGGTGATGGGGAAGCAGAACGAGTTCAACCCCGCCGATGTCCAGAAGTTCAGCGGGTTCGATGCCTATCAGAAGGTCATCGACAGCGACATTGATGTGGTTCTCGTCGCCACGCCTCCGGGCTTCCGGCCCATCCACTTCGGCTATGCCGTCGACAAGGGCCGCCATGTCTTCATGGAGAAGCCCGTCGCGACCGACTCCGCTGGAGTTCGTTCGGTCCTGGAGAACGCCAAGCGGGCGAAGCTGAAGGATCTGAAGGTCGGCGTCGGCCTCCAACGGCGACACGAAAGCTCCTACATCGAGATGATGAAGCACGTGCATGATGGCGTGATCGGCGATGTCATCGCCAGCCGCGTCTACTGGAACGGCGGCGGCGTGTGGGAACCGAAGAAGACCCGCGAGCAGGTCAAAACCGAAATGGAGTACCAGATGTGGAACTGGTACTACTACAACTGGTTGTGCGGTGACCACATCTGCGAACAGCACATTCACAACCTCGATATCGGCAACTGGATGAAGAACGGGTTCCCCGTTTCGGCCCACGGGATGGGTGGTCGCGAAGTCCGCAAGGACAAGCGATACGGCGAGATCTACGACCACCATGCGGTCGAGTACACCTATGAGGATGGCACGAAGATGTTCAGCCAGTGCCGCCACATCCCGGGCTGCTGGAACTCGGTCGATGAGCATGCGCATGGCTCGAAGGGGACCATCCACTTGGCGGGCGGAAACGCCAAGTCGTGCTACATCGAGCTGGGCAATGGCGAGAAGATCGCCGTTAAGGCCAAGCACGAAGACCCGTACCAGGTCGAGCATGATGACCTCTTCCGGGCGATTCGCACCGGGGCCAAGGACTACAACGAAGCGGAATACGGTGCCATGAGCACCATGACCGCGATCCTCGGTCGGCTCTGCACCTACTCGGGCAAGGTGATTAAGATGGCGGACGCGCTCGCCTCCGAGATCAGCATCATGCCCAAGTCGTTCGCCTTCGACGCCGAACCGCCGGTCAAGCCGAATGAAAACGGCGAATACCCGATCGCTGTGCCGGGCGAGTTCAGCGGGGTGTAGTTCCCCGTTCTGATCTTTGGTTGCAGCCTGCCTCGGCGGAATATCGAATGTTCCGCCGAGGTTTTTTACAGGTAGCAGAAGTCGTAAGACTTCTGACTTCAGAAGTCTTACGACTTCTGCTACGGCTGCGGCGGTTTGGCCCGCCGCACCGCGTTAATCAGTTCATCGAACTTGGCCAGGAACCGCGAGACATCTTTCCCGGCCATCGGTCGGGGACCACCGGTGATCGCTCCCGCTTGGCGGAGTCCATCAAACAGATCCCGCATGGCGAGTGTCTCGCCGATATCGGCATCGGTGAAGACCCGGCCCTTGGGGTCGATCACGCGGGCCTGCTTGGCCACGCAGCGGGCGGCCAGCGGAATGTCCGAGGTCACCACGATATCGCTCCACCCCGCTTGTTCGGCGATCCAGTCATCGACAATATTCAGTCCGACTTCGCTCCGCACCACCAGTTCGATCAGCGGGCTGGTCGGCACGCGCATCCAGTTGTTGGCGACGACTTTGACAGGCATCGCATAGCGCAAGGCCACGCGGTAGATCTCATCCTTCACGGGGCATGCATCGGCGTCAATGTAGATCGTCAGCATGGGATTCTGTGAGCATGCTCATGGCTGGGGTGGCTGGGGTTTCTTCGGCTTCGACAGTTTAATCAAATCCTTCGTGGCCTGCTCAAAGTCGTCAGGCACACGTTGGGTTTGTGTGTGCATCAGAAAAGTGGGTAAGAAATTCACCACGGAATCAGGGAGGCACGGAGAGGAACAGTAAGTCGGTGTCGCCGGGAGTTTGCCTGATGATCGGGAGTTTCAGAGGCAGAGAATGAACCACGGAACACACGGACTAAACGGAAAAAGAACAGGGAGGAAATCGTTCGTCGGCAGCCACTTTCCGCCTGCCACATCCAAACATCGAGCTTTCGTTCCTCTTCCAGACGTTCGGATGACGCTCGGTTTCCTCTCTTATTCCGTACGACTCACGTCTGAAGTTTGCGCCCGCTGCGCAAAGTTATGGTGGTCGTGAAGCCTCTTTACCCCGAAGGGGTTATTCATCACAGCCCAGGGTCGCGACGCAGGAGCGCACCCTGGGAAATGCGGCCCGGGGCAGCCCAACCCTGAAGGGGTTGCACACCGCTCGCGACGTGTGGAACCCCTTCAGGGTTCGTCCTCCGAGGGCGGCTTGACCCAGGGTGCGCGACCTACGGTCGCGACCCTGGGCTGTGATGGGTCGACCCCTTCGGGGTGCAGAGGTCGTCTCGACGATGAGTCGCTCCGAGGTCCGGATGTCCTGAATCCGCCGCATCAACTCCTCGAAATAGTCGAAGGGGAGATCCGGGTTCTTCAGCCGCTCATCATCCAGGATGAACCCTTTCACAATATATTCACGCAGACGCTGCGTGGCCCAGATGCGGAAGCGAGTGGCCACCACACTTTTCACCCGATAGCCGACGGAAATGATGGCATCGAGGTTGTAGTAGTGAGTGTTGTATTTCTTGCCGTCCACGGCAGTCGTAAAGAAATCCTTTACCACTGAATCCTGAACCAGTTCACCTTCGCCAATAATGCTTTTCAGGTGCTGCCCGATATTCTGTTTGGATGTCTGGAACAGCTCCGCCATCTGCTGTTGAGTGAGCCAGACGGTCTCACCCTCGAACCGCACGTCAATCTTCAGCGTCCCGTCCGCCGTCTGGTAAACAATGAACTGCCCGCCCGGTGGTGGTGTTTCGTGTTCATCGCTCATGGTTTCTGCCTACGTGCGGAATTCAGCCCGGCACCAACTTCGGCTTACGCCCCATCATCCCGGCCCCCAAGGCAAACAGCGTCGCCACCAGGCACCCCATCGCGAACCAGTCTCCCCCCAGCACATACAAACTCTCGCGCGGGTCGAGCGGGATCTGGCCGACGATCGTCACGTTGGCCAGCTTCGGCAGCTTGCCAGTTTCGGGATCGATCATGGTGTTGCGTTTCGGCGACTTGCGGGCCTTGAGCCGATCGAGATCGACCAACACATCGGGATCGCGGAGGCGACCGTTGCCATCAATGATCGCCGAGATCCCGGTGTTCACCGCGCGAATCATCGGGACGCGGTTCTCGATGCAGCGGAAGGACGCTGTGATCAGATGCTGATCGTGTTCGCTGGAGCCGTGGAACCAACCATCGTTGGTCAGGTTCACGAGGCAACCCACGTCGCCGCTCGGTCCGCCCGTCGCGTCTTCCGGAAGTCGGGACGCCGCGACCGAACTTCGCACCAGGTGTGGGACCGTGTCCTCATAGCAAATCAGCGGGAGCAGACGGCACTCCCGGTGACGAAAGATGGTGATCGCCTCGCCCGCATCGAGTCCGAAGTCCTCCGCATACGGCGTGAACTTGTGCAGCCCCGGGATCCAGTCACGCAGCGGAATGTATTCACCAAACGGCACCCGATGCAGCTTGTCGTAGCGTCCCTGGATCCCGACGCCGGGTTGGACGAAGACTGCGGAGTTGTAGTGTTTGGCATGGCCGGCTTGGCCTTGAAAACGGTCAATACCGATAATGACCGACGCGCGGGCCTCGTCGGACATGTTACGAAGGAATATCTGCACGCTGCCGTCCTTCCACCGCTCAGCGGGGATCAGAGGGTGCAGTGCGGCCAGCTCCTTGTCCGCCAGTCCCGCCGGAGACTCCATCAACGGATAGGGGAGCATCGACTCCGGCCAGACGATCAGTTCGGCTCCCTCCCGAACCGCCCGCAGGTGCAGGTCGAGGTAGGTCTTAAAGATGCGGTCGGACTCTTGCGGGTCGCCCTTCACGGTGGAGTCGAAACTTCCCTGGACGAGACCGACGCGGGGGCCCGCGGGGAAGTCGGTCTGGTTCAGGCGGATGAACCCGTACCCCAGACTCAGAGCAACCAGCAGGAGTGTCGTGACAACCTCGAACCGCATACGCCGCGAAGCTGGCTCCGCTGAAGCGGATGGATCGCTGGTCCCTTCTGTCGGGGCGATACCCGCGAACCTTCTAAGCCGCTCTATGGGGATCAATGTGGCCATGCACGCGTTCACCATCACGACCAAAAAACTCACCCCATACCCGCCGACGAGATCACTGATCTGCGTGATTGCCGCCCAGCGGTGCTGGCTGTGTCCGAGCAGATACCACGCGAAGCCCGTCATGAAATGGGCGCGAGCGAACTCAAGCCCGACCCACACGAGGGGGGCTGCGAAGACGAGCGGAACCGCGAACCGGTGAACCGCCAGCCGCGTGGCAATCATGAATAACGGGAAGTAGAGCGACGTGTAAAACGCCATCGCGATCCACGCCGGATACATCGTGGCATCACCGAGTCGCATCCACTGCAAGGTCGGGAACCAGAAGATCGCCCCAGCCAGCCATGAAGCTAAAACCGTCCCAGCCAGCGGCCGCTGGAACCTTGCGAGGCAGAGCATGGGCACCAGCGCTAGCCACGCCAGCCAGCCCCAGTCCAGCGGTGTAAAGGCGGCATACAGAAACACCGCCGACAGCGGCCCAAGCAGCCACGGAGCCTTGGACGGTAGCGGGGCGGAGCGGGCGCGGTCGATGAGCGCTTGGATCACCAACCGGTGTTCCGGGCGGTCATTCGCGGTCATCGACTCTGCCACCTCAGCGGCCTCCTGAACAGGTGCGGTCATCAACGTTCCTTCCTTGGATCGTGGCGAGCCCGGCTGGCTCCCCGACTCTCGCTCCGAGCCCTACTCCCGCCCCGTGAACGGGATCACTTCCACGAGGGCCCCGCGAACCAGATCGTTCGGCCCAGCGGGCAGGACCATCAAGGCATTCGACAAGGCTGTCGACTTCAGGTCGAACGACCCTTTCCAATCGACCGGCTTCACCCGCCAGCCGGTCCCCTGGGTTTCCATCCGGGCTGGAAGGTAGGTCGGGCGGGGGTCCGAGAACTGGAAGTCAATCTCCAATTCCGCCATCAATGGCACCGGTTCCGCCGGCGTCAGATTGAGCAACCGCCGGATGGCCGTGCGGACGAATAACTCGAAGCAAACCATACTGCTGACTGGATTTCCGGGCAAGCCGAAGATCCACCGCGGTAAGTTATCGGCGGTCCGTTCGGCGGGCAGATAGCCATACCAGAGGGGCTTGCCGGGGCGCATTTGGAGCTTGTGAAACAATTCCTTGACGCCGAGTTCCTTGAGAACTTGCGGCACGAGATCGAGCTTGCCTGCCGAAACTCCACCGGTCAAGCAAAGGATGTCGGCCTGCAAGGCCCGACCGATCTTCTGGCGAAGATCATCGAGCGTATCGCGGGCGATCCCATGCGCGATCGGGATCGCCCCGAGGACTTGCACCTGCGCGGCTAGCATCGATTGATTGCTGTTCCGGATCTGGGCGGGGCCGGGAGTCTCTTCAATCGCCACCAGTTCATCGCCCGTGGACAGTAATGAAACCGTCGGACGGGGGGCGACCTTGACCCAGGTCTGGCCGAGTTCGGCCATGAGCGCGACCTCTTGCGGGCGGATCATCCGGCCTTCCCGCAGGACGAGTTCCCCCTTTTGCATCGCCGTGCCGCGCTTGCCGACGTTGGTCCCCGGTTTGAGCTGGGCCTCGGAGAGGATCGTGACCCGTTCGGTCATTGTGTCGAGCGCGGTCCGCTCGATCGGAACAACGGCATCGGCCCCGACCGGCATCGGAGCCCCCGTCATCACACGAGCGGCGGTGCCCGGTCCGACTTCCCGGCGCGGCATCTGCCCGGCAGTGATCTCTTCGACGACGAAGAACGAACGTGTTCCCGTCCCGTCATCACTGGCCCGCAGAGCGTACCCGTCGACGAGTGACTTATCAAACGGCGGCGAGTCGAGGTCACTGACGATTTCTTCCGCAAGGGTCTGTCCCAGCGACTCCAAGAGCGATGTGACCTGCGCGGGGCGCGGCTGGACGCTACTCACAATCAGGGCCAGAGCCTCGGCGACGCTTCGCATGCGGGAAATTCCTTCGCGAGGTCCACTCATCCGATGTCACTCACAGGCATGGTTACCGCTTGCGCCACCCCGAGCAGGGCAGTCGCTTGGCCAAGGCGCTCTGCAAATCAGACTCGGGAAGACATTACAACCACTCTCCCGTGAACGAGTTACACATGGTAGTCCATGCGAAACACGATCCCGGGAGTGACCTCATCTTACAATGACTCCGAGGGGCTTGCCATCGACGACTCCAGCGCCGCGCGCAGTCCGGCCTCCAGTTCCCGATGAATAAACGGATACCCCGCCGCCGCCAACCGCTGCGGCACCACCCGCGTACTGGCGAGAATCAGATCCTGGGCCATTTCGCCCAAGGCCAACTTCGCAACGAACGCCGGGAGCGGGAAGATCGTCGGGCGGTGCAGCACGCTCCCCAGAGCCTTCGTGAACTCGCGATTGGTCACCGCTTGCGGCGAGACGGCATTGATCGGGCCGCTCAGTGATTCCGTGTTCATGACGAACCGAAAGATGTGTGCCGCCTCGACGACAGTCAGCCAGCTCCAATACTGAGCCCCGCTCCCGACCACGCCCCCGACCCCCATCTTGAAGGGGAAGAGCATCTTGGCCAGCGCCCCACCCTGGCCACTCAGGATCACACCGAGTCGCAAGTGAGCCACCCGCAACCCGGCCCGGCGAGCGGGCTCCGCAGCCGCTTCCCAAGCTTGGCAGACCTCGGGGAGAAAACCACTTCCAACGGCACTGGTTTCGGTCAGTTCTTCCGTCCCGCGATCTCCGTAGTACCCGATGGCGCTGGCACCGATGAACGTTCGGACTCTCCCGCTGGAGGCGGCTGAGGCCTCGGCCATGATCCGTGTGCCGTGGACGCGGCTCTCGCGGATGCGGCGTTTCTTTTCGAGGCTCCAACGCCCCTCGCCGATGTTCTCACCGGCCAGATGGATGATCGTTTCGATCCCGTCGAGAACCGCTGGGGCGAGGGCTGCAGCCTCGGGATCCCATTGCCGTTCTTGAGGCCCCTGGGGCTTGCGCCGGGTCAAGGTGACGACCTCGTGACCATCTCGTTTCAGCAACGGGATCAGGACCGAACCGATCAGCCCCGTGGCCCCCGTGATGAGAATTGCCATCCTGCACTCCTGTTCCATGAACCGCGACTGAAGCTGCTCTCGCTAATTCAAACTCATACTCTGCAAGAACTCTTCGTTCGTTTTCGACCGCCGCATGCGACTGGTGAGGAGTTCCATCGCCTCGACCGGATTCATGTCACTGAGAATCCGGCGGAGGATCCAGATTCGCTTGAGTTCCTCTTCGGTCATCAGGAGTTCTTCGCGCCGCGTCCCCGACTTGTTGACATCGATCGCGGGCCAGATCCGCTTCTCGACGATGCGGCGGTCGAGGTGCAGCTCCATGTTGCCGGTCCCCTTGAACTCCTCGTAGATCACGTCGTCCATCTTCGACCCAGTTTCGACGAGAGCGGTGGCGATGATGGTCAGGCTGCCGCCTTCCTCGATCGCGCGGGCCGACCCGTAGAACCGCTTGGGGTGCTGGAGGGCGGAGGCGTCGATCCCGCCGGAGAGAACCTTGCCGGAGTTGGGGCACTCGGTATTCCAGGCCCGGGCGAGGCGGGTGATCGAGTCGAGGAAGATCACCACATGCTGGCCGAACTCGACCATCCGCTTGGCCTTCTCGATCACCATTTCGGAGACCTGGATGTGACGGCTGGGGGCCTCGTCGAAGGTACTCGATACGACTTCGCAGTTCGGCCCTTTGACATTCCGTTCCATGTCGGTGACTTCTTCGGGCCGTTCATCAATCAGCAGCACGATGACATACACATCGGGGTGGTTGACGAGGACGGCCTTGGCCATCTTCTGGAGGAGGATCGTCTTTCCGGCCTTCGGTGGCGACACCACGAGCGCTCGTTGACCGAACCCAATCGGAGAGACCATGTCGACGATCCGCGTACTCAATTCCGCCGGGTCGGTGGTCAACTTGATCCGCTGCGTCGGGTGGAGCGGGGTCAGGTCGTCAAAGGGCACCTTGTCATGCAGGGCGTTGGGATCCTGGCCATTGACGGCCTCGACGCGGAGCATGGCGAAGTAGCGTTCGTTCTCCTTCGGCGGGCGGACCTGGCCCGCGACGGTCGCTCCCTTGCGCAAACCGAATCGCCGGATCTGACTCGGTGAGACGTAGATGTCATCCGGACAGGGAAGGTAGTGGTAATCGGGGCTTCGCAAGAAACCGAACCCGTCCGGCAGGATCTCCAGCGTCCCCTCGCCGAACATCAGACCGGTCATCTTGGTCCGCTCCTTGAGGATGCGGAAGATCAGGTCTTGCTTCTTCAGGCCCGCGGTCTCGGTGACGTTCTCTTCTTTGGCGAGATCGATCAACTCCTTCATCGTCATCCGCTGCAAGGCGGCAACGTTCATCTCCGGCTTGAGAGCCTCACCGTGCAGCGCAGGATCATCGTAAATCGCGGAGAGCTGCTCTTCCTCCTCGTCATCAGAGGGCTTGGCAGCTTCGCGCTCGCTGGGCGGAATGACATTGCCGCCCCCCTCATCGGGATCGGGGACGGAGGAGTTCGCGTCCGCTGAGCGCCGTTTGATCGGCGGATCGTTGCGGTCGTAGTGTGGAAACTCGGGACGTGGTCCCCGAGGATTGGACGGGTTGTTGGGGCGTGCCATGGCGAGGCCCGATGCGGTGGGAGGGTGTACAGGGTGAACCATCGGTCGCGAGAAGAACTCTCTCGACCGATCGTCCAGGCAGGATGGGCGAAAACTGTCGGATGGATCTTATCGAGATTGATTCGTCCGAGCGATGACGCCGCGAACAATCGACTCCAACTGATCCACGGATGCCGATAAGTCTCCCGAATTGTCAACCACAAAATCGGATGCGGACCGCTTCTTGTCAAGCGGCCACTGACTCGCCTCGCGACGGGCCAGTTCTTCAGCGGACCACTGCCGGGAGTCAGTCGTCCATTGCCGCCGTCGCTCCAGCGGGGTGTCGATAAACACCACCGCGTCGCAATCAGGCTTCCAGCCCGACTCCAGGAGGAGGGCTGCATCAAGCAGAATGACATCGACATCCTGTAACTGCCGGTGTTGCCGGAGGAGCCTCCACAACTCCGCTCGAATCACAGGGTGAACGATCCGTTCGAGGGCCGCGCGGTTCTGCTTCGCCGAGGCATCTTCGCCAAACACGAGGCCTGCCAACCGCTTCCGAGAGATCTCTCCCTTGTCGTCGCAGATCGCGGGCCCCATCGCTTGAATGAGTTCCCGTTGAACATCCGGTTGCAGCAAGGCGGAATGCCCCGCATGATCGGCGTTGAGCAACCCCACCTTCATCCGCGATGCCAAGCCACGGCCGATGGTGCTCTTTCCAGAACCAACTCCTCCGACCACTCCGATCAACGGAATGCAGGGTCGGGTTTCCAGATGATCCACAGGGGAAGGCACGAGCAAGTCCCAGAGCAGCCGTAGCCGCAACCAAAGGGGTGAAAGATGTCTAGCGTGACTGGTGGCGTTAGAGCAGAGTATAAACGATTCCATTCTCGCCTGCAGACATCATGGCCCTCCGAGTGGGCCAGCGGTCTCCACAAATCGACCGGACTCAGTGTGTGCGTCCCCAACGTCGGTGAATTGACCCCCACGGGGTCTCGCCCCATCGCCCAGGGTTGCCCGCACGGCGGGAAACCCTGGGGTTTCGATCGATTTCAGCCGTTTCAAC
>JAYSVZ010000549.1:0-4193 GCA_043718305.1 Planctomycetota bacterium
TCGTAGCCCAGGGTCGGCTGCACGGCGGGAGACCCTGGGTCAGTCATCCCGAACGCCCATCAACCCCCACGGGGTTGCGGCAGTCATCGGACGCAACCCCGTGGGGGTTGAAACGGCTGAAATCGATTGAAACCCCAGGGTTTCCCGCCGCGCGGGCAACCCTGGGCTAGGGGGCGAGACCCCGTGGGGGTCAATTCGCCGACGATTGGGACGCACACACAGGGCTGGGGTTGAGGGAGCGTGGCGAGACGATTCCTGGACTGACTCCGGCTTAAGGGCTGTTCGATCAATATAGAGTCGCCTTTCGCTCCGCGAAAGAGCGCTCTTTTGCGGAGCAAAAGGCGATCATGAGATGGTTGATTGTCGAACGATCCTAACGACTTGTTGCGGATTGCGAGACGGCCTTTGGCGTTTTTTTGGGGTGAACCTGGGGACTGTCTCGGCTGTCCAACCTTGGGACTCTTGCGTGCATTGGGCGGGTCTGGTCGCACTGTCGGTCCGGTTTCGTTTCTCGAAATCTGCCGACGACGACCGGCTTTGGCCGCGCCAGATGCTGTGCGGGGCGATACACTGCTGGATGGCAACTTCGCCCGCATGGGAAGTTCGCCGGATCGACGCTTCCTTCAACCCCTGCATCGCCTGATGAAATCTGCTCTCCGTCACGCCGTTCTTGCCGCCAAAGCCTGTGACGATTTTCGCGGTAAGGATCTGGTCATTCTGGACCTGACCGGGATCACAGCGATCTTCGATTACTTCGTGATTGCGACTGCCGCCACGAATCGGCAGATGCACGCACTCGCGGAAGAGGTCGATCGCGTCATCTCGGAACAAGGCTCGCGCCGCCTGGGTGTGGAAGGGTACAACTCCGGCTCCTGGATTCTGGAGGACTTCGGCGACATCGTGCTGCATGTCTTCTCGCCAGAAGCGAGGGAGCTGTACGATCTGGAGCGTCTCTGGGGAGATGCTCCGAGGATTGATTGGAAGCCGCTAGTGGCCGAGATCGAAGCGCTCGCCACGGCATAACGGCGATCGGTCAGACTTGTCTGCCCGGTGGGACCAGCCAACGCGGAGTGCCATCACTGTTTGATTCGCCCCGTCCGGGCGGAACGACAGCTGTCCGGCCAGCCCCTTGGCGCTCGCTCACAAAGCAGTTGAGTGGACGGGGCCAGCCATGCACATGGGTTTCGCACGTATCATAACGGGGGTTTCTACATCTTAAATAACTGACTAATATGCCATTCTGGGGCAAGGTATTTATGGTCGTCTTGTTTCACGCTCACGGCATCCGTATCCTGAAGACAGAGCCGGTGCTTCTGCTGGCTCAATCACCTCTATGCTGGGAACATTCATGTTCATCCACTGGCATGTCGTGATCTGGACGACCGGCTTCTTGCTGCTCTGGTGGACTCTCTACATGTAGAGTCGGCCAACGCAGAAAGTAGCCGACCCCGAGGGACTGGCATCCCTCGGGGTCGCGTTCAGCATCACCGTCGGGGTCGTCGGTGGCGCGAGCCAGCGGCGACCTCGACACTTTACCATACACCATCCCTCGGGGCCGAGCAAACGCGGAATCTCTGCGTCCTCGATTCTTCAATCCTACTCGACAGCCATGGCCACCTCACCCATCGATCCTGTGAAGCTCGTCGAACTGCGGGGGAAACGCGACCTGTCCCAGCGGGCTTTGGCCGAACTGGCAAGTTGTTCCAAGGCGACGATCGAGAAAGCCGAGCGCGGGGAGGCCCTTCGCGATTCGTTGATCGCGCGGATTGCCGCTGCACTGGGTGTCGCACCGAGTGCTCTGATCGATCGCCCTCCGGAAGGCTCGGACCCACGGGTGCAGTTTGCGAGCTACCTCGAACAACTGCGGTCCGATTTCGAGGCGATGCGATTTCTCGACATCCGGCTCGTCGACTCGGGGGCGCAACAGTCGATTCCGACGATCGATGAGCTGTTCGTGGAACCGTACCTGCTCACCTCCCCCCGCAATCCCGAGGCGACTCCCGCCGACTGGACCTCGAAAGAGGGGCTGGGGGACGATTGTCAAAACCGGCGCGCTTCGGCGGTACTCGGGAAGCCGGGCCATTACATGATCGACGGACCGCCGGGGAGCGGCAAAAGCACGCTCATGGCCTGGTTCATCCTGCAACTCGCTCAAAGCCACTCCACGGCATTAAGTGCCCAACTCGGCGAGCGGCTGCCGATTCCGATCGTGCTTCGGGAGATTGACCTCTTTCCGGAGATGACGTGGCGCGATCTGCTGCGACAGTTCCATCAGTGGTGCGGGCGCAAGCAGTATGAATCCGAGAAAACCATCGAATTGAACGATCTGATCGCATGGGTCACGACGGGGCGGGCCGTGTTGATTTTCGAGGGGGTCGATGAACTCAGTCTCGAATCGCGACGCATCTTGCGATCCCTGGTCTGGCAACTCATCAATGAGTTTCCGGACAACGTCATCATCGGCACCACTCGATTGGTCGGCTACGAAGAGTGCCCCTTCGACCAGCGCGACTTGCCAGTCAGCCTCGCCGCTGCTGCCAAGGGATCGAAAGCGGGGAAACACCGGGCCAGCCCTGACCTCGAAGACGCCCCCGCGCCACAACGGCAGACGATGATGACCCGGTTGTCGCTGGGGCTCTTTGATGACCGGCAGATTCGCGACTTTTGCCAACACTGGTATCGCCGGGCCTTGTCGGACCATATGGCGCGGATCGAAGCGGAAAAACTCTGGAAGGCGATCCACGACAGCCCATCGACGCTCACTCTGGCGCGGATTCCCAATGTCCTCACGATCATGAGCGGGCTGTTCGAGAATGACCATGTCCTTCCGCACGGCAAGGCAAAGCTCTACTCGCGGATTGCGGACCTTTATCTCGATGGCCTCGATCGGGCCAAGGGGATTCAGGCAGAGCAAAAACTCCGGTTCCCGCTCGAAGACCGCAAGCTCTGGCTCGGACGGGTGGCGTGGGAAATCCAGCTGCGGCGGGCTGCGCATGACCCGGATGATGATGATGATGAGGTGCTGCTGATCTCAGCCCAGCAGTTCCTCGGCTGGGTCGCGGATGAGTCCCGCGATCCGAACGATCCCGAAGCAGCCCCCACGTCGGGCGAGTTAAAACTCTTCTTGCGACTGGTCCAGACCCGCGCGGGGCTGATCGTGGAACGCGGACCCGATCGCTACAGCTTTGTCCACCTGTCATTCGTAGAATACTTCGCCGCTCACTATCTCCTGCACTCCTTCGAAGACCCCGTAGGACGGCCTTTCCAGGCCGTCTCCGGAACACCCCGAAAGAACAAACGAGGCCCCAATCCTCTCTCTCTCTTCGCGGGGCAACCGCTGTGGCACGAGGTGATTCTGTTCGCGATCGAAGCGGCCCGCGCCACGCTCCCCAAGAAACGGTCATTGCTGCTCAAGCAACTGATCCCGTGGTTCGACCCGCAGACTGCGACCGCTCCCGCAGCGCGGAGCGAGGAACAGATCACGATTCGCTCGAACGAGTGGATCATCCTGACCCGCTTAAGCGAAGACCGCCATGCCGGGCTGGAAACATCCCAGCAGCGAATCCGCCAGGCGTGCCAAGTGTGGGCCGATCGAGTCGACCCGCTCGATGACGCACGATGGATTAGAGATGACCGATTCCGGGATCGCTGGCTGTCCGAGACGAGTCCCGATTTCGCGGATGCGATGTGGGACCAAACACTCTCACCGTTAGTCATGGAGAGACGAGAGACGAGAGGTGAGAGACGAGAGCCAGCAGGCCACTCGGACGGCTCGCTGCGCTCGCCGGGCGATTTCGGAGAAATCGCCGACAATGGCCCTCCGCTCACGGCCATCGGCCTCAGCGGCCTCAGCGGCTACGGTCTTAGCCCCACCGCCGCCCGCGCCCTCGTGCGGATCATCGCTCAGCGACTCACGGATTGCCCGGCGGTGTGGATCGTGAGGTGAACGTTCGCTTGATGTTGGGTCACATTCGCAAACTGTGGCTCCGCACGAGACGGGCAGGAATGCCCGTCTTACAGAGAGCCGCCGGACCGCGTCGTAGGATGGGCACTCTGCCCGTCCCTCGCCGGCACACGGCCCCCCAGAATTAACGTCCACCCACCGCTGGCCAGCCGAATTGAGGCTGGTGTTACTTGGGAGACTCGCACTCGCCCCGGGGACGGGCAGGAATGCCCGTCCTACGTTCGAGTCG
>JAYSVZ010000550.1:0-13495 GCA_043718305.1 Planctomycetota bacterium
TCGGGGGCCTCGCGAATTCGCTTCTGGACCGCCTTCTCGTCGTAAGTCAGTGCCTCGTCGGCCACGAAGTACTCTTCATATCCCAGGATGTCCGAGAGCAGTTTCAAGCGTGGTCCGAGAGCTGCGACGAGTCGGGCGACGAACGCCTTTTGGTCTGGCGTGGCGGGTGAGGCGATCTGCCCAGCCTGCTCCAGATACGGCAGGCACAGCGCCACCTTGTCTTCCAGCGACCGCTGCCCCATCCAGTATTCCTGGTAGGCCAACAGTTTATCCGGATCGAGACCCGCCGGTCCTTTCACGACTCGGTCGAGCGTGAAGTGTTCCGTGATGAACGCGAGCGACATGTTCTCGGTCTTGGCATCGAGCGACCACCCGAGCCGGGCGAGCGCATTCAAGACCGCTTCGGGCAGGAACCCCATCACCTCATAGAACTCGACCATCACCGGATTCAGGGCTTCCGACACTGCCAGCCCCAGCTTCGGCAACACGGCATCACCCATCTCGAACAGCTTCTTAAACTGCGGGTTCGTGCGGTACTTACCGATCTCGCGCTTGCTCAGTTTCTTCGTCGTGGCGGGGGCGGCCACATATGGAATGTGCGCGAACTCCGGCGGCTTGGCACCAAGGGCCTGAAGGACCAGCATCTGAATCGAAGTGTTGGTCAGGTGCTCTTCGGACCGGATGACATCCGTGATGCGCAAATCAATGTCATCCACCACCGAAGCAAAGTTATAAAGCGCTGACCCGTCCCCGCGCTGGATCACCGAATCGGGCATCAGATTGCAGTCCCATTCGACACTCCCGCGAATCCCATCGTCGATCGAGACCTTCGTCCCGCGGGGAACCAGCAGCCGCACGACGTAAGGCTGGCCTTTCGCTTCCAGCTCGGCGATCTCGGCGGGGGAGAGGGCCAGCGACTGGCGGCTGCTCACGTATTGCCGCTTCTCTTTCTCGGCTGCTTCGCGGTCGGCCTTGGTCTGGTCGGGCGTTTCGAAGTCCTTGTAAGCCTTTCCTTCGGCCAGGAGTTTGTCCGCAGCAGCGCGATACTTGTCGGACCGCTGAGCCTGGAAATAGGGAGCATACGGGCCCCCGATTTCCGGGCCTTCATCCCACATCAGACCGAGCCACTTGAACGCTCTCAGAATGGGCTGGAGCGCCTCTTCGCGGTTCCGCTGCTGATCGGTGTCGTCAATCCGCAGAATGAACTCCCCGCCATGCTTGCGAGCCCATAGCCAACTGAACAGCGCCGTCCGCATGCCACCAATGTGCATGTAACCGGTCGGCGAGGGAGCGAAGCGAGTGCGAACGTGCGACATGGTGGGGCTCTTGATCAGGTCCGGAGACGCAGTCTATCGCACGGGCCGGAGGGAGCCTATTCGTCGAGCAGCTCTTCCTCGCGCCCTGGCACAGTCTCACCCCTCCCCAAGACGCTCCAGCAGCAGCAGCGACGTATCGTCGTGACGACCGTGCCCCTCCGTGAAGGCGTTCGAGTCGTCAAACAACTTTTGGAGTGCCACAGCCAGTGGCTCCGTGGTCGTCGACTGGAGCGTGCGGGTGATCCCCGAGATGCCGAACTCGACATGCTTGCCATCTCCGTGGCCGTTGAAGGCTTCGGCGAGTCCATCGGTGTAGAGCAAGAGCCGGCTGTTCAACGGGATCTCGACTTGCTGGGCGGTGAACTCCGCCGCGTCGAAGACACCGAGGGGGAGTCCGCTGGCGTCATCGCCCGCGACGTTGGTGATTTCCCCAGTTTCGAGGTTCTGCAGCATCGGGATCGGATGTCCCGCGCTCGCCCAGGTGAAGACATTGGTCTTGGGATCGAGGACTCCATACAGCAGCGTGATAAACCCACCGTCTTCGTTCACGACCTTCTGCTTGCAGAGCCGCTCGTTGACATAGGCCACCAGCGTCGAGGGATCGCGAAACCGGTCGGTGCGAATCATCTGGATCAACGCGTGCATCGTCATGATCGACATGCACGCCTTCATCCCATGCCCCGAGGCATCCCCCACCAACAGCACGATCGTGTCGTCCGGCAGGAAGAAGGCATCGTAGTAATCCCCTCCGGCCATCGTCACCGGCTGGCCGCCAAGGACGCGAATCTGGGATGACTCGTACCGCGCCAGGATCTCATACCCGGCGGGACTATGAATCAACTGCGGGATGATCGATTCCTGCAACCGCCGCACCGAGTCAATCTCCCGGCGCAGCTTCTCGGCCACTTGGCGCTCACGCTCCGATTCCGCCTGCCGAATGGCGGCGTCCATGATCGCACTCAGCAGGAACATATAGTCCCCACCGCTGTCCCGAAGGACATACGACCGCAGCCCATTGGTCAGGAACCGGGCGATGCGGAACACATCATCATTCTTGCAAGCCCCCACGATCGGGCAGTCGTCGCGGTATTCGCGAATCTTCTGAAACGTCTCGTAAGCCCGATCATGATCCGGATGACTGATCGGCATCAGGATCGCATTCCACTGGTCCTGAGTGGTGGCCAGTCGGTGGAACTCCTCATGATCGGTGACGACGATCGTCGCCTCAGGATCATCCCCAACATTGAGGTACATCCGAATCAGTTCCGCCTCGCCGGGATCATCCCAGCTCACGAGAATGCGCATCGAGTTGTGGCCCAAGGGTCAGGAGCGACTAGAACGCCGCTGAGTGAAAGGGGAAGGTTCGGTGAAGTGTTATCTTTCCAACCACGCTTTTGGGGAGTTTTGCCGTTGAAATTGGAAGTTTTTTAGAAAGTTTCAGAGTGTTTCCGCATGTAGACACGGTTTACCGGGAAAGCACATCGCCAATCCCAATCGTACGGAGGGCCTGACACTCGCTCTCACCTCACAACCTGTCGCACTGCTAGAAATCCCTTTTGCAGCTCCGGCTTGGGAACGTCGATCCTGCTCGCTTCGCTGAGAGCAGTTTCCGAACTGGTCTACAGTAATAATTCACCTTCAACCCGGAGTGGGGAACACTAATCTTCACTGATCTTCGCTAATCCCGAAGAGCATTACGATTGAGAATCACCTCAAAATCCGGCTCTGGATCAGTGTTGATTCGCGTGGATTAGTGTTCCAATTCTGCCACTGAAGACCAGCTCGGAAACTGCTCTAAGCAGAACGAAATTCATCCCCCACCCAGTAACCCGCGAAGGTCACGCACCCCGACCTCCTCGCGACTTGCCAGCGGCTCCCCGAAGGCGGCGTGGATGGTCCAGCCCCAGTAGCGGGCGCGATCCCGGATGTCGTCCAGAACGGTGGGGTACTCGCGGGACCGCTCGGTGATGAGTTGGCTTTCGAAGCAGCGGATCGCCTCCATCTTGCGGTCGATCACGGGACTGATGTCCATCACAAAGGCGGGCTTGGGATGAATCCGGAGATGGATGCTCCAGAAGTGGTAAATCTGGGGAGGCCAGAAGGGGTCACCGGGGAGATCGCTTCGCGCGAGTTTGGCCCAGAACCGCGCATCGTCAACGAGCTGGCTGGCAGCCACATGATCCGGGTGAACATCCTGCCAATAAGGAGCCAGGATGATCCCGGGGCGTGTTCGACGAAGGACAGCTGCCAACCTCCAGCGGGCATCGAGATCCGCCTGCAACTGGCGATTCGGCAGTCCGAGATTGTGTCGCCACGAAAGGTCCAAGACTTTGGAAGCGGCATCCGTTTCCGCCTGCCGCCGCGGGATTGTTCCGTGAGGCGTTGGCTCGCCCGAGGTCAATTCGAGAACTCCCACCCGCATCCCCAACTGGCGGCAAGCGAGGATCGTTCCGCCCACACTGATCTCCGCATCATCGGGATGCGGAGCGATCACGAGCAGATCAAGCGGGTGCGAGAGAGACTGCATCGGGAGTGCCGCTAGGCCACCTGGTCGAGGACATCGTCGTCCACGTAGATGGGGAGGGGAGGATCGTAGTGGACCGCGAGTGCGATCGCGTCACTCGGACGGCTGTCGATTTCGACGATATCGTCGTCGTGCCGAATCCGGATTTGGGCGTAGTACGTGTGTTCGACGAGGTTGCTAATGACGACATCCTGGACCTCGCCATCGAGCGCGTCGATAACCTGCCGCAGGAGGTCATGGGTCAGCGGGCGGGGCGGGACGATTCCCTGGATCCGGCGGTCGATACTCATCGCTTCGAACAGGCCGATCAAGATCGGAAAGGCCCGTGAGCCGCCGACCTCGCGCAAGAAGACGACCTGCTGGTCGTTGATCTCGCTGATGATAATCCGGGCCAATTCCATGCGCACGAGCACAGCGGGATCCTCTGGGAAGTCAAGAGCTGCTGGCTGTCCACATCGAGTCCGCTCGACGGTTAAACGGCCCGCAGATGAAGAGGCTATCCCTCGTTCGAACGGCGGGGACCGCGACCACGTCCACCCCGGTCATCATGCGGCCGGTCTTCGCGCGGCCGGTCTTCGCGCGGTGGTGGACCAGAGCGATCACCGCCCTTGTCACCCCCCCCTTGGCGCGGTGGGCGGCGGACGAGCAGCGAAATGGCATGCTCCCATGTCGGAATATCGGCCTGCGGCTCGCGCCGGGCGCGAGACGACTCCTCCGAGCGGTCCGATGGTTCGTCACCGCTCGCCCGTCCACGCGAGGATCGCGGTGGGGCTTCATCGCGCACAGCTTCGCGATGCGGGTGGTCCTCACGATCGGAACTGCTGCGTTCACTGCGTGCTGGCCGATCGTCACGCGTGGGTCGATCATCGCGGGCTGGCCGGTCATCGCGCGTGGGTCGATCATCGCGGGCTGGCCGATCGTCGCGCGTGGGTCGGTCATCGCGGGCTGGGCGTTCGCTCCGCACGGGTGCCGGTTCGCGGTCACGGTCGCGTCCGCCTCGGTCATCGCGCGGCCGTGCGGCACGATCATCGCGAGGGGCTTCCTCACTTCGAGAGGCGGGACGGCTGTGGTCATCACGGGCGGGACGATCATCCCTCGGAGCTTCTTCATCGCGACGGCGCTGACCCTCGTCCCGTCTTGGTGGGGTCGAGTCCGCCCGAGGAGGACGGCGGTCAGCCGGGAGATCTCGCGAAGGGGCGTCCCGAGAAGTCCGAGCGGCTGGCCGATGGGCTTCTGGCCGGCGGGCATCCGGACGCCGACTCAGGCCCGAACCGAAGCCTTCGTCGTCGGCAGGACGATCATCCACGGCTTCATAGTCGTCATCGACCGATCGCGATGCTGCTGGAGTCGTTGTCGCGGGTTCGTCTTTCCGACCCCGACCCCGTCCCCGATTGCGGGAGCGCGGCCGCCCGGCCTTGTCGTCAGACTCGGTTGAACTAACACCATCATCGTCGCGCCGGTCATCGCTGGGATCCCGATCAAAGTCGAGTTCATCGAGCCGCTTCGTTGGGCGACGTTCCGGCCCGCCCAGCCGATCAAACAGATCGTCCGCGAACCCGCCACCCGCATCGAGTACCGGCGATGGATCGACAGGGCGCTGCGTCCGACTGCGATCATCTCGGGGACGATCCGCCGTTCCTCGTTCCGTATTCCGGGGCTCGCGAGGGGGTCTGGCAGGGGAATCGCTCTCCGGAGTCCGGTCCCGACCGCGGGCCGCCGCAGGCTTCGGTGTACGCTCTTCCCGAGCGGGGCGATCGCGTCGAACCTCTTCGCGATCACGACGAGGCTCGTCCCGACGAGGCCGTTCCTCAGCCTTCGGCTGTTCGTCTCTCCTCGGTTCTTCTCTTCGTGGCCGTTCGGTGCGTGGCCGGTCCTCGGCAGGAGCTTCCGCGCGGGCGGGTCGGTCCGACCGACCGTGTTCGGGCCGGGCCGAACGTTCGGGCCGACCACGACTCGGTCCGGGACTGCGGGAGTCGCGTCGTGAGCCGGAATCACCGCCCTCTTCGGACATCTCCCAATCCCAGCCTTCCAGCGGATCCCAGAAATCGTCCTTTTGCCGGGGCGCTTTCTTCTTGGGAGCGGCGACGGCTTCGGCATCGCTGTCCTCTTCGACATCGTCCTCATCTTCGTCTTCGAAGACGGGATCAGGCCGACAGGCCTTGACCGGAACATCATCAATGATGTCATCGTCGTGGTCCGGCACGTTGGCCGCTGAGTAACGCGGGGTTTTCAGATGGGCCGGTTGAGGGGCCGGCTGATCGTCATCGCTGCTATCATCGTCATCAAACGCTTCGAGCAAGCCCGTCCCAAAACCATCGTCATCGTCATCGTCTTGGGGGACGCGAACCCGCAGCGAAGCCGGAACGTTCGACTTCCGGATCGGCACCTGCTCAACCACCAATGCCTCGACCGATTCATCCTCGGTCACGGACTCGAATTCGAAGGCCATCTCCGGCTCGCTCAGTTCGACCACCCCAGAGGGCTCCTCGTCGGGAGAAGTGGGGGCCATCGCAACGGGAGCCAGATCGCCAAGCGAGTCAAAGTCGAGGCCGTCCAAATCGTCCGGGTCCGAGAGCGGACCTCCGGGTGAAAAATGAGCACCGAAGACCGCTGGAACGGGCTTTTTTGAAGAATCGTCGCCGGGACGCTGGGAGGAAGACTGGTTCATACTGTAAAACCTACCCCCCCATCGCCACGAATGCAAGGATCGTCGGGGTTTACGTCAACGCAGCTTGATGAATTCTTCCCTTCGCGCGTCGTCCCAGGCACGATCCATCCGTTGATTGGCTTGGGAATCGAGCTGCGCCAACCCGTTAGCCCTCATGCCTTTCAGCCCACTCATCAGAGACTACCGCGACTTGCCGGTCACCGTCATGGGGCTCGGGCGGTTCGGGGGCGGGTTGGGGGCTGTGAAGTTTTTGCTCGATCGCGGGGCGCGGGTGACGGTCACCGACCTCCGCCCGGAAAGCCAATTGGCCACCACGCTGAAAGAATTCGACGCCTCGCAGCTCGTCCGTTTGCAATGCGGCGGCCATGCCGAGGCTGACTTCGCGAGTGCCCAATTACTGGTGGTGAATCCGGCTGTGAAGCCCGATTGTCCGTGGCTGCGACTCGCCAATGAGCGGGGCATTCCGCGAACGAGTGAAATGAATCTATTCTGGCAGCACAACGCGGGCCGCGTGATGGGGATCACCGGGAGTAATGGGAAGTCCACCACGACCGCCCTGATCGCGCATCTGCTGAAGTGTGCGGGGCGCGTGGTCCACCTCGGCGGTAATCTGGGGGGAAGTTTGCTGCCGATCGTCGACACGATACAGCCCACCGACTGGGTGGTCCTGGAGCTGAGCAGTTTTCAATTGGCCGACCTGGATCGGATTGAAGTGAGTCCGGAGATCGCGGTCGTGACGAACTTCGCCCCGAACCATTTGGACTGGCACCCGGACCTGGGCGATTATCGGCGCGCGAAGCAGACGATCTTGCGATGGCAGCGGGCCAACTCAACGGCGGTGTTGAATGGGGATGATCCTGATGTGCGCGAGTGGCGAGCGCAGGGGAGGACTTGGCTCTTTGGTCATCAGGCCCGTGACGGACTGCATGGCTCTCTTTCCCGCGAAGGCATCCTCACCGTTGCTAACTCCTCCGAGGAGTCTGCGAATCCGCAACAAACCATCAACCTCCCGCAGCTCTTTCCGCTGCCGGGCGAACACAACCAGATGAACGCTGCGGCTGCGGTCTGTGCAGCCCTCGCGGCGGGTGTGGAATGGCGTTCATTGGCCGCCGGACTCGCCACGTTTCGCGGTTTACCGCATCGACTCGAACTGGTCGATACGGTCGCTGGGCGACACTGCTATAACGATTCGCTGGCCACGACCCCGGAGTCAGCGATCTGTGCTCTGCGGGCATTTCCGGGGCGAGTTCTGCTGCTGGCGGGAGGATCTGACAAGCAGGTCGATCTGACCGCCTTTGCCACCGAAGCGGCTGAGCGCTGCGTCGCGATCGCCTGGATGGGCCAGACTGCTGAAATGTTGAAATCGCTCGTAGACCAAGGCTCTTCCCGGGGGCCATCACAGCGGATCACGCATTCGCTTCGCGAAGCCTTCGAGTGGCTGTGGGAGCAATCGCAACCGGGGGACACGATTCTTTTGTCTCCGGCCTGTGCGAGTTTCGATTGGTTCCTGAACTTTGCTGATCGCGGCGAACAGTTCCGGTCCCTCGTCACGGAACGATCCGCGAGGCTTGCTGACTTGTCAAGAATGTAGGAGTCGTCACTCGTGAGAGCCGTTTTCGAGTGTGCTGCTGATGGCCTTATGGCCATTCGACAAATGATCGTCGTGGTTCGCTCGGCGAACCCACGTTGGATCGCAGAGCGATCCACGACGATCGGACAGTTGTTGATCGGGCAATCCTTACTCCCACTCGATCGTGCTCGGCGGCTTCGAACTGATGTCGTAGACCACCCGGTTGACGCCGCGGACGGTGTTGGTGATCCGCGACGAAACCTTCTGGAGCAAGTCATACGGCAGCCGCGACCAGTCGGCGGTCATGAAGTTGTCGGTGTTGACGGAACGGATCGCGATCACGTCCTCATAGGTCCGCCCGTCGCCCATCACGCCGACGGTTTGCAAGGGGAGTAACACCGCGAAGGCTTGCTGCACCTGGCGGTAAAGGCCCGCCTTCTCGAGTTCGTCGAGAAACACCGCATCGGCTTCCCGCAACACATTCAACCGTGGCTCCGAGACGGCCCCCAGGCACCGCACAGCCAGTCCCGGACCAGGGAACGGATGCCGCCAGATCAGGTGCTCGGGGAGCCCCAGTTCCAGCCCCAATCGGCGGACTTCGTCCTTAAACAGATCGCGCAGCGGCTCGATCAGTTCGAAACCGAGTTCCTTCGGCAATCCGCCGACGTTGTGGTGCGACTTGATCGTCGCTGCCGGTCCGTCGGGGTTGGCTCCCGACTCGATGACATCGGGATACAGCGTGCCTTGGGCGAGGAAGTCGGCATTCGGAATGGACTTCGCCTCGTGGCGAAAGACCTCAATAAAGACGCGGCCAATGATCTTCCGCTTCTGCTGCGGGTCCGCCACTCCGGCCAGCTCACCGAGGAACTGTTGCGACGCATCGACGACATGCAGGTCGGTCTTGAAGTGGTCGCCGAACTGGTCGCGGACCTGGTCCGACTCCCCCTTGCGCAGCAGGCCGTTGTCGACAAAGATGCACGAGAGTTGCTTGCCAATCGCCTTGAATAGCAGGGCGGCTGTGACGGAGGAATCGACGCCGCCCGAGAGACCGCAGATCACGCGTCGATGGCCGACTCGTTCGCGGATCGAGGCCACCTGTTGCTCAATGAAACTGGCCATCGACCAGTGACCGTGGCACTGGGCGATCTTCTTGACGAAGTTCGCGATGAGCTGCGGTCCACACTCGCTGTGGGTCACTTCGGGGTGGAACTGGAGTCCGTAGATCGGGCGGGTCTTGTGCCGGACGGCGGCATGCGGGCAGGTATCGGTGGAGGCCAGCGACACGAACTCTTTGTCGAGGTTGTGGACCTGGTCCCCGTGGCTCATCCAGACCGTCGACTCGGCGGGCACATCGGCGAAGAACGGGTCGGTGGTGTGTACGTGGCAGGTCTTGTGGCCGAACTCGCGCGACTCGCCGGGCTCGACCGGGCTGCCGAGGGCGTGGCAGGTCGCCTGCATCCCGTAACAGATACCCAGGATCGGAATCCCGAGATCGAAGATGCGAGGGTCGGGATGCGGCGAACCCTTCTCGTACACGCTGGCCGGGCCACCGCTGAGGATCAACCCCTTGGGAGCGATCTCGCGGATGCGGTCCGCCGACAAGTCGTGCCGCACCATCTGGCAGAAGACGTTCTGCTCCCGGACCCGCTTCGCGATCAGTTGGGCCGTCTGGCCACCGAAGTCGAGGACGAGGATCTTTTCGGCCTGGACTGAAGGGGTTGCGATTGGGGACTGGGGGGGCATGCCTCACCGAACCTTCCGGACCCACCTTCGCACTGGTTGACGGGAGGCTCTCGACAAAGAGCCCGCGTTAACAGACAAACCAGCCGGTCCAAACAGGACGACTGGTTCCGAAGGCGAGTTTTGACTCACCACCCCGCTCAGCGGGGAATCGAGGATTGTAGACCGGGCGGCACCGGGTTTCACGCCACAGCCCTTAAAAACCGCAGGGCGTGGCCGTGTGGGCATGAAAGCCTACGGAAGCGGCTACCGTCGTGCCGAAGGACTTCAGCGAAACACCGGTTTCCAGTGGTTCATTGTAAAAATGGGAAAACACGCAACAGACACCGGCAAACACCGCCGTACACCTTGACCCATTTTTCCAATTGGCCGTATTTTCCCGCTCGCTCGTGGTGGACGCCGTCCGCAGCGGGTTCCCCCTCGATGCACTTCTCTGTGCCTCACCTTTGTGGCTGAGGATGAATGGTTGGTGGCTCATGGCCAGCAGCCGGTCCCCTGGCCCGATCACTGCCGACTCCGGACATCTCACTCTGGTCCCTCGGCCCCTTCGAACACTCCCCTCTCTCGGAAGGTCGTCCCATGAATCGGTTCGCAATTGCACTTGTCGGCTTGGCTCTGATGGTCTCCGGTTCCGGATGCTGCGGCCTGTTCGGTCACGGGTTGTTTGGTGGTGGCTACGGCGGCGGATACGGCGGCGGCGGCGGCGGTGGATGCCAGCCCTGCGGTGCCAACTACAACGGTGCCAACTACGGTGGGTACCAGGCCAGCCCCTGCGGTCCCAGCGGCTGCGGCGGAGCATACTCTCCGAGCGGGATGTCCCCCAGTGCCTACTACCCAGGGGCTGTGATGCAGGCTGGCATGCCCGCTTACCAGACCTCGTCGATGAATCTGATTCCGACCTACTAAGGCTCACCGAGCAGCTTGTTAAATCACGTGGCATGGGCGTCTCGCCCATGGGATCTAGAGGCTTCACGGGCGGGACGCCCGTGCCACGGTCAATTTCAACAGGCCGTCCGACCTTGAGTTCCACCAGCGACCTTGAACGACTGCGCTGGGGGCTGATGGTCCTGTTGGTGGTGACCATCGGGATCGCTACGGGATCAGCTTGCGCTCTGTTTCTCGCGGCCCTCGAGACCGTCACGCGCTTGCGGTTTGAACAGCCGTGGCTACTGTGGCTCCTTCCACTGGCGGGGGCTGTGGTCGGTGGAATCGATTCTCGTTACGGCCAGGGAGTGGAAGCTGGGAATCGGCTTCTGGTCGAGCAGATCGATTCGCCGACCGAAGGCGTGCCGCCGAAGCTGGGGCCGCTGATTCTTTTGACGACGCTACTCACGCACTTCTGCGGAGGCTCAGCCGGTCGCGAAGGGACCGCTCTCCAGATGGGCGGGGCGATCGCTGGTGGTCTGTCCCGTTTCGTGGTCCGGTTATCACGCCTTGAACTCCGCATTCTGACCATGGCCGGAGTCGCGGCGGGCTTCGGCGGAGTCTTTGGGACACCCATCGCCGGAACTGTCTTCGCCCTCGAATTAGCGGTACTCGGGCGTATGGAATTGCGGGCGATCGTCCCCTGTCTCGTCGCTACATTTATCAGCGACCAGACCTGCACAGCCTGGGGCATCGACCACACACACTATGTCGTGGCGAGTCTGATCCCCGAGGGCAGCCCAACTCGGTTTGCTCCTTGGAGTGGAAAGCTAATCGCGTCTGCCGTCATGAGCGGAGTGGGGTTCGGTCTGGCGAGCCGACTGTTCGTGGCGGCGGTCGGCGCGTCCCAAGTGGGGTTCCGGCGCCTCAGCAGTTCACCTGTGATCCGCCCCACGATCGGGGGTTGCGCTGTGATCGCCCTCACACTCCTACTGGGCACGAGAGACTATCTCGGGATCGGCGTGACCTCTCCCGATACGGACGGCGTCTCGCTCACCGCAGCCTTTCATCCCGGGGACATCAACCCGCTGAGTTGGTTCTGGAAGCTTCTGCTGACCGCCATCACGCTGGGCAGCGGTTTCAAAGGGGGCGAAGCGACCCCGCTCTTTTTCATCGGGGCCACCCTGGGTCACACTCTGGCGGTCGCGACCGGCTGCCCGGTCGATCTGTGGGCCTCTCTCGGCTTCGTGGCCGTCTTCATCGCCGCCACCAAGACACCCGTTGCGGGCATCGTGATGTCGGTGGAGCTCTTCGGCGGTGAAACGGTGATGTATCACGCCATCGTCTGTACGATCGCCTGGGCTTGCAGCGGTCGGCATGGGATTTTCACGCGACCGAACCCGGCGACTTTAATCGAGACCGGCAAAGGGACTCTTCACGGAGGGAAAGCCAACACTGTCGGCGACTTCTCCGAAGTCGCTGAATCGACGTGAGAGACAGTGGAACAGTCCGATCAACACCTCGATCGTCATTCGCGACCAACCTCCTCCGCTGCCATCGGTCCACCGGCCTCGGAGAGTCCGGCGACAGTGCTGACTGACCACTGAGAACTGACCACTGAAAACTCCTTCGCCGTTCGCGGTGGATCAAGGCGAAGAGCCTTCGGAGATAAAACCGCCAGCCCGCCTCGCGAGATCCACGGCACGTCAACCGGGGCGGTTTCAAGGTCGGGAGATCATTCCGCCGAGTCCGTGGAGCGATGGTTCACACTCGAGATTTCGGACGATCGGTCGCGATTAAGTAGGAAT
This sequence comes from Planctomycetota bacterium, assembly GCA_043718305.1. GTDB lineage: Bacteria > Planctomycetota > Planctomycetia > Planctomycetales > Planctomycetaceae > TH-plancto1. Next base: position 12,491 of record JAYSVZ010000550.1, read on the forward strand.
ACTGTGGTTTAGCCAGGTGACCTAGTCCGCCACGGCCGAAGTCCCGCATCACGAGAGTTCGAATCGCAATTCACACTCGTCCCAGGAACGCCCCTGCTTCTGCCCTGAAAGGGCACCGACAAACCAGCCCAGGGCAACGCCCTGGGAGTCGAGTCCGCTTGCTCGGCAAGCCTTGAAAGGGCGGCACAACGCGAGGTCCAGCCCCTTGTTTCGCCCTTTCAGGGCTGAGAGCGTTACGACAACTCCGAGACCTGGGGCGGCGCTCCCGCTGGTCGCTTTGCCCCAGGCTGGTTTGTGGCTGCCCCGTTGGGGCGGATGAGGGATGTCTCACACTGACGCCCCTTCGTAGATTTGCAATTGAAAAGCATCTCGCTTGACAGACTGACCTCCGCTGGCGTATTGTCAGAATTGCAACGTCGTTCTCGATTCCGAGTCTCGATGGGTTGCAGTCTACGAAACAGTAAGAAGGGTGTGGTTCAAGATGAAGCTGTCTGCTGTCTGCTGTCTGCTGTCTGAGTGTTCTGAGTGTTCTGGCTAGCCCCGCGCTGGCGCAGGGACTCCCGGTATTACCACCGTTGCCCGGCGGGCCCCCTATACTGCCGCTGATGATGTCCTATCAAATGACTAATGTCAGTGGCAATCGTGCTACTGGACAAACTCTGACAGCCACAGGCAAGACGCGAGGCTACGCTGGAGGAACACAGGTGCGTGTGGGTGTCGGAAATATACCAGTGATCGGGACACCTCATTCTCAGTATGCTTGGGCAACTGTGTGGGGGCTCTTGACAGCCGATGGGGAAGGGTACTTTGTTGGTCCGACGATTACGCTCACCGGGCCAGGCTGGTGGACCACAAACGCTAGAATTGGTGAGGGCTCACTTGAGCAGGCCATTGGGGACGTAACTGGACCTTAGCTTGGTGATCGCAGGGTGTCGGACGTACCGTTCTCGGAATCAATCCGATGCGATGGTAGAATCGTCTGGAATCCTGCGGATTCTACGTTGG
>JAYSVZ010000056.1:0-8171 GCA_043718305.1 Planctomycetota bacterium
GCTGGCGGAGTCAGGGGCCCCACGACTGGAAAATCGAACAACCGTTCCGCGTAAGACTTGGCCTTTCCCATCCGTCCACGAAGCTGCGGCAGTCCCGCACCAACCAGGGCGACTGGGAGTTGACGCTGGGCCACTCGATGAAGCGACGTAATCAGCGAAGCCATTTCCGTTTCGTCGACGTACTGAAGTTCATCAATAAACATGACGATCGCTGTCTTGGCTTTCTTCGCGGCATCCCCCACAGCTTCGAGGAGAGCTTGTAAGTCATGTTCCAAGTCGCCGTTGTCGGCAAGCCCCGGCTCAGAGTCGAAGTCGAAGCCCACTTCGATATCCTGATACTTGACCTTGAGTGCCTTGGCAAATCCTGCGAGTCCCCGCAAGGCCCGATTCGCAAGTTCTTTTGCTTGTTCGTTTCGAGACAACCGAATTAGGGCTTGACGGATTTGAGGGGCCAGGAGTGCAGGCAGTGATCGGTTCTCGGGGGCCTCGATTCGCATCGTATGGATGCCTGCGGCTTCGGCATCATTCCGCATTTGGTCCAACAATACGGTCTTCCCAACACCTCGCAGCCCCACCATCAAAACGCTCTTGGAGGGCCTGCCCAATCGGATTCGCTCCAACGCGATGCGCACCGCTTCACGGATTTCATCGCGTCCGGCGAGTTCTGGAGGCGGAGTGCCAGCACCCGGTGAGAATGGGTTCATGATGGGGTTCATGTCTCAAGTGTATACGGATATTACCAAGTTTACAAGTATTTGATAAATCGAGTAACTTCAATCAAACTCGACTTTCAGCATGTGTCGTGAGGCCTCAAACAAACGAAGATGCCGATGCTGATCCCTTGTCCGAAAGTAGTGCCAAGAACCACTGGCGTCCTGTCGATTCCTCTTTATTGTGAAGCGAGTTGACCCTCAGCCAGTTGACCCCGCTGGAGTCCAGCCTTTAGGCTGCCTCTAGTGGAGTTTGACAAAGCAGCCCAAAGGCTGAACTCAACGTGCCATGTCAGGAGGCCACGATGCGGGTTCCTCTGTTGTGGGTCTATGCGTTCGCGCTGGCGGCGGGGTTTCTGATCGCCCGGGTCCAGGCGGACGAAGTCCAGGCCCAGACCGGCACGATTGAAGTCGCCACGACTGGCCAATCGACGAGCGGACAGCCGCCAGTCGGCTTGCCCTCGGGCTTTACCAAGTCGGTCCCGGAATCGCTCGAAGATCTGCGATCGATGCAGGCCCACCTCCAGGGACTGCTTCCCAAGCTCAAACTGGCGACGGTCGCCCTCCGCGTTGGTCAAGCTCACGGCAGCGGCGTGATCGTCTCCCCCGAAGGGATCGTGATGACTGCGGGCCACGTCTCGGGACGCCCCGGAAACTCGGTCCAGATCACCCTCTCTGACGGACAGCTCGTTTACGGAACCTCGCTGGGGCGGAACCGGCAATTAGATAGTGGCCTGATCAAGATCGACCAGGACCGGACCGATTGGCCTTATTGTCCTCGACTGCCGGGGGCGACCGAGGCGGCTCCCGCTCTGGGCGACTGGTGCATCGCCTTGGGCCATCCCGGCGGACTGCAGAAGGGGCGGACGGCCCCTGTTCGGTTGGGGCGAATCGCCATGCTGGGACAACGCCTGCTCCAGACCGACTGCGAACTGGTCGGCGGTGACTCCGGCGGTCCGCTGTTCAACATGCGCGGCGAGGTGATCGCCATCAACAGCCGCATCGGCCAGCCGCTCGAATTCAACTACCACGTCCCGACGGCGGTCTACCATAAGGACTGGGATCAACTCGCTCGATCCGAGAATGTCGAAGGGCACAGCGGGGCCTTACTGGGGCTCAGTGGAGCCGCCGAATCGAAAGGTCTCCGCGTCACGAAAGTCTATGAAAACGAACCGGCATCCCTGGCCGGCGTGATGGTTGACGACATCTTGGTAACCATCGATGCGAAACGGATTGGGGCGATGCAGGAACTGGTCGATCGGGTCGGCGAAAAAATGCCCGGCGATGTCGTCACCCTGGAACTGCTCCGCAAGGGCTCGCGGATTGAAATCGAAGTTGAACTCGATATGCGATGGGATTAAGGCTGATGGCGATTGGCGGATGGCCAGAAAAAGCCTCCCCTCTGGCCATCAGCCATGAGCCATCGGCCACCAGCCTCCCAAGAGGCCGCGCCGTTGCCGCCCGTCCCTCCTTGCCCGTATGATTCTCCCTCGCGTTTCGTTCGTTCCTCGGAGAGTGACCGTGTTCAAGTCTGTTGCGCTCGTGGGTGCCACGGGGGCTGTGGGCCGCATTATGCGGCAGTTGCTGGAGACTCGAAATCTGCCGGTGGAGCGGTATCGCTTCCTGGCCTCGGCACGCAGTGCGGGCAGCACGATCACGTTTCAGGGAAAACCCATCGTCGTCGAGGAACTCACGAAGCAAGCCTTCGCGGGGTGCGACCTGGTCATCGCCACGACCCCCGACGAGGTGGCCCGCGACTTCCTCCCGGCCGCTGTCGAAGCCGGGGCGACGGTCATCGATGAGTCGGGTTACTGGCGAATGCACGACCATGTGCCGCTGGTGATCCCCGAGATCAACCCGCAAGAAGCCCTGAAGATCAAGGCCGGGATTATCGCCAGCCCGAACTGCTCCACGACCCAGATGGCGCTCGCCCTCAAGCCGCTGCATGACTTCGGCAAGGTCAAGCGGGTCATCGTGTCGACCTACCAGGCAACCAGCGGCATCGGCGTCGAGGGGCAGCGCGAACTCAAGGAAGGAACCGCAGCCGCCCTCAAAGGCGAGACCTATCACTACACCGCCTTCAAGCACCCCATCGCCTTCAACTGCATCCCGCAGATCGGCAGCCACAAGGCCGACGGCTACACCAGCGAAGAACTCAAGATGGTCTACGAGACTCGCAAGATTCTCGGCGATGAGTCGATCCTGGTCTGCCCGACCGCCGTGCGAATTCCCGTGTCGAACTGCCATAGCGAATCGATCGTGGTGGAGACGGAGCGCCCGATCAGTCCAGACAAGGCCCGCGAGCTCTTCGCCGCGTTCCCGGGGATCAAGGTGGTGGACGACCTCATCAATAGCCAGTACCCGTTGCCGTCGACCTGCGACGGGTCGGACCTCGTCTTCGTGGGGCGGATTCGGAAGGATCTGTCGCACCCAAACGGGTTGGCCTTCTGGTGTGTCAGCGACAACCTGCGCAAGGGGGCTGCGACAAACGCGGTGCAGATTGCGGAGCTGATCGCGAAGCACCGCTTCGGGTGAGGTGGATAGTCGCTGATCGCTCCGCGATCAGACGCTCTTTCGCGGAGCGAAGGGCGACGCTCGAGCCCGCCGCGTTCAGCTCGGGGGCCCTGATTCAGACATCGCGTTCGGCTTGTCTTCGGCCAAGTCCTTACGTCCCAGAAACTCGGCCAAAGCGCGGCGGGTTATCGATGTGACGGACAAATTGTGGGTCCGCGAGTAGGCCAGCAGAACATCGTACAGCGCGGGCGAAATCGCATGGCTGAAGCCAATGAATTTGAAGAACTCGAACTCTTCCGGGGGCGCCTCCGGATCAGACGGAACGGTCGAGTGCATACTCTCGCCGACAAAATGGTAGGTGGTTTCCTGGTCGTTATCTCCGGCCAGGGCCATCGTCTTAGGGCGACTCTCCTCCGAGGAGGGACTCGCGCGAACGACCGGCTTCACTGGGATGGGAGCTGGCGGCGGAGGCGGCGGAGCGGGGAACAGCCCCTTCACGCGCTCGGCGAATTGCCACTTGGCGTCTGGTCCGGAGCGGACTCGCGTGTCGGGTTGGATCTGCCCGCGCTTGGCCTTATCAATCAATTCGGCGGAGCTGATCGGCCCCAACTCAGCCCCCATCGCTTCGTAGTACCAGCTTTTTGACATGGCGAACTCCACGCAAGCAAGAGGTTCATCAGCGGGAACCGCCATGACTGGCGGGCAGCGATCTCTCTTGCTCGGAGCCACGAGACCGATCCCGGAATGTTAACGTTTCGAACGGACGAGCGACCAGACCAGTCGGGTCGGATCAAGCCGGGTATCCAGACACGGCGTGAACATCAAACTTTCAGCTCAACCTTCAATCGCTGTTTCTGCACTACATCTCGATTGATACCATTGGGGGTGCCGTTTTGGCCCTTGATGCGTTGCCTTTCATTCATTGTCTTCGCGGATGCCGCTTTCCTTGCCATTGTTCATGCCTCCCATGTGGGCGGATCAGATGTTGGAAAGGAAAACGTCCCAAGCTCAGCAGCGTCGGCCCCGCTGAGAACTGGTGTGTCACAAAGAACCAAGATCGCGTCCGCGGTCTGTTTCAGTGGTTGGTTCGGCGCTTACCGCGTTCAAACTCCTGACCTGCTCCTCGATGCGTTGGAGACGCTCCTCTTGAGCCCTGAGCGACCGGACGGTCGCGGCGCCGAGCATCCCGGTCACTGAGAAGGCAAGCGAAGCGGGTATCGTAGCCGAGACAACATCGGTCGAAGGAAGTCCTAAGAACGCACTCATCAGGACTAAACATCCACCGCTCAGGGCGAAAAAAACGCCCATTCCCAGAGCAAAGACTGACATTCCGTGGACTGACCCAGAACCCATCATCAAGTCTCCATCACCGATCAATGATTGAACCGCCGAATTGCGGCAGAAGATTACTGCAGCTTGGCGGAGCGGCATGGACTCGTCAATGTGATGGGGCAGAATCTAGCCCGACTTCAAGCGATGTTTCCGCACCACACCTCGATTGATACCATCCGGGAATCGGAACGGCCTCAACGGAGTGGCCCTTCCCATCGCAACGCCCGAAGGCCATCAAAGCACCATGCGCACACTGCACGCGACCGTCTGGGCATTTCTCCTGGGATTGATCATGACTGTACAACCGGCAGCTGCGGGGGAACTGACCCCAGTGGCCTCGGTGGAAGGAATCACGGAGTACCGGTTGGAAAACGGGTTCCGGATTCTGCTCTTTCCCGATCCGAGCAAGCCGCAGGTGACCGTCAATCTGACGATCTTCGTCGGCTCGCGGCATGAAGGATACGGCGAGGCGGGGATGGCTCACTTGCTGGAGCACATGGTCTTCAAGGGAACCCCGAACCATCCGCAAGTGCCCAAGGTACTCAAAGAGCACGGAGCCGATTTCAACGGCACCACCTGGCTCGACCGGACCAACTACTTCGAGACGCTCCCCGCGAGCGATGAGAATCTGAAGTTCGCCATCGAACTCGAAGCCGACCGGATGGTCAATAGCTTCATCAAGGCCGAAGACCTCGCCTCGGAAATGACCGTCGTTCGCAACGAGTTCGAACGCGGCGAGAACTCGCCGTCGCGGATTCTCGATCAGCGGATGTGGTCGGCCGCCTATGAGTGGCACAATTACGGCAAGTCGACCATCGGCAACCGGGCCGACATCGAGCGCGTGCCGGTGGAGAACCTGCGGCGGTTCTATAAGAAGTATTACCAGCCTGACAACGCGCTGGTCACGGTCGCGGGTGACTTCGATCCGGCCCAGGCGCTCGACATTATCCAGAAGTCATTCGGAGCCTTGCCGAAGCCCGAGCGGGTGCTGGAAAACACCTACACCGAAGAACCGGCCCAGGATGGGGAACGCCGCGTCACGTTGCGGCGGGTCGGCGATGTGTCGCTGGCGGGGTCGATGTACCACGTCTGCTCCGGGGCTCATCCAGACTATGTGTCGCTCGATACTCTGGAACACATTCTGACCTCATCACCCAGCGGTCGTCTCTATAAGGCCCTCGTCGAAACTCGCCGCGCCGCCAGTGTCAACGGGGGCGCTTATGCCCTCCACGATCCCGGCGTCTTTAAGCTGAGCGCCGAAGCGGCGGCGGGCAATGATGCGGCGGAAATTCTGGCCACCATGAGTGAGATCGCCGAATCGATTCACGAGAAGGGGGTCACCGATGAAGAGGTCAAGCGGGCCAAGACCTATTGGCTCAAGTCGTGGGATATGACCCTCAAAGATAGCCAGCAAGTCGCCGTTCAGCTCAGCGAATGGGCTGCGCAAGGCGATTGGCGGCTGATGTTCCTGTACCGCGACCGCCTGGAACAGGTGACCGCTGAATCGGTGAACGCCGTGGCCAAGAAGTACCTGCATCGCAACAACCGGACCTCGGGGCTGTTCCTGCCCTCGAAGGAATCGGAGCGAATCGCGGTTCCGCCGACCCCAAACTTGGCCGAGATGATCGGCGACTACAAGGGACGCGCAGCCCTCTCGCAAGGCGAAGCCTTCGAAAGCTCCCCCGAGAATATCCAGAAGCGAACGATCTGGACCAAGCTCTCCAACGGACTCAAGGTCGCCCTCCTCCCCAAGAAGACCCGCGGCAACTCGGTCAGCTTCCAGCTCAACCTGCGTTACGGAACTCCGGCCACGCTCGTCGGTAAGGCTGCCGCGGCTGACTTGCTTCCGTCGTTGATGATGCGGGGCACGTCGAAGCTCACCCGGCAGCAGATCCAGGATACCCTCGATCAAAACGCCGGTCGGCTCAGCCCAGCGGGCGGGTTGGGTGAAGTCGCCTTCATGGGCGAGGCCGAGCGAAAGACGCTCCCCGTGATACTCGATGTCCTGCGGCAAGTTCTCCGCGAGCCACTCCTGCCTGCCGACGAGATGGAGATCATCCGCACGCGCAAGCTGGGCGGACTCCAGCAACAGCTTTCCGATCCGCAGTTCCTGGCCCGCATCGCCGTCTCTCGCAAGCTGAGCCCGTACCCCGCGACCGATGTGCGGTATGTCCCCTCGACACAGGAAGAGATTGACCGCTGGACAGCAGTCAAGATCGACGATGTCTCCCAACTCTACAAGGAGTTCCTCGGCGGTCAGAACGGTGAACTGGTCGTCGTCGGGGATTTTTCGCCCGACGAGCTGATGCCGCTGCTCGAAGGGCTCGTCACCGGTTGGACCACGAAACAGCCGTACGCCCGCATCGAGCGGCCCGCCACCGAGATCACCGCCGGTCGCGAAGCGATCGAGACTCCGGACAAGGAAAACGCGGTCTTCTTCGCCGCCACGGTGATCCCCATGAACGACACTGCCGAAGACTACCCGGCGATGGTCGTCGGCAACTTTGTGATGGGGGGCAGCACGCTCGCCTCGCGGCTCGGTGACCGCGTCCGCCAGAAAGAGGGCCTCTCCTACGGCGTCGGTTCGATGCTCCGCACCCTGTCGCAAGACAACCGCAGCTCGTTCTACATGTACGCCATCACCAACCCAGTCAATATGCCGAAGGTCGAAGCCGCGATTGCCGATGAGCTCGACAAGGCCCTCAAGGACGGCCTGACCTCGGGCGAAGTCGAGGCCGCCAAGACCGGCCTGCTGGAACAGCAAAAGGTCGAATGGAACGTCGACGACGCCCTGGCCGCCCGCCTCGGCGAGCTGCTCTACGTGGGCCGCGACATGACCTACCACAGCCAGCAAGTGAAGTCGATCAAAGCGTTGACCCACGAGTCGGTGAACGCCGCCATGAAGAAACGGATCAATCCCAAGAACTTCACGATCGTCGTCGCCGGAGACTTCGCCAAGGCGAAAGCGGCCGCTGAGGCTGCTGAGCCCGCTAAGAAGTAAGGTCACTGGCGGAAAAACGTCCGAGTCGGATGGCCTTTCAGGCCGTCCTTTCTACACATCGTGTTCCTGCCTCCGAATCCGTGTAAGAATGGCAACGGAAGCTGGATTTCAACGCAAAGACGCAAAGACGCAAAGACGCGAAGGAAGAGGCCCGCATGATCCGGGGGTTGCTTCACGGGCAGGAATCTCGTGAAGATCGAGGCTTCGCAGGGATGACTTTCTTCTCGGCCCATCCCGGAGGGATCTGAGAAATGAGCCGGTGGTTGAGCGCCAGCGACACCACCGGCTCATTTCTGAGACCCCTACCGGGGTCGGGCAAGCCACATTCGCTCTCCATCGACGGGTGGCCGGAATTTGCGAATTCCCCTTGCGACTCTGCGCCTTGGCGTCTTTGCGTTGACCACCTCCGAGTTGTGGAGAAGGGACGGCCTGGAAAGGCCGTCCTACGGGGGACATTTCTGACCGATCGCCTAAATGCCAGACGCTCGCCGGAGATGTCACGCCGCCCCAAACGCCGCGCGCAGATCCTTCAAGCTCAACGGCACCGCCACGTTCGGGTCGGCTTGCCCTTCCATCTCTAGCGAGATGTACCCGCTGTAATTCGCCGCCTTGAG
>JAYSVZ010000551.1:0-4179 GCA_043718305.1 Planctomycetota bacterium
CGCATGGCCGGCCTGTGCAGCCTCGCCTACAGCGATCAATGGGCTCCCTACTGGGAAACCCTATGAATTTCAAAATCCCGTAATCTCTTCCTACACCCCTGGTGATGAGCGGTGGGTATGTCGATTCCACCTGGATCAGAAGCTGAGAGCGAATTCTGGTCTTCAGTCAGGACTGGCAGGCAGGTATTACGATAAACCAGCAGGTCATGAGATCGAGAAACGAGGTGGCTGTGGACTTACCAGAAGTCAGTTCCGAAGCAGAAACCCAACCGGCCAAGTCGTGGTCCGTGTATCTTGTGCGGTGTGGAGATGATTCACTCTACACGGGGGTCACAAATGACATCGATCGACGAATCGAGAAACATAACGCGGGGACAGCCTCTCGCTATACGCGAGGCCGGTTGCCAGTGATCTTGGTGTATGAAGAAATTCAGGCCAGTCGTAGTCTGGCACTGAAACGCGAGTACGCGATCAAGGGTCTTTCCCGGCGGGAGAAAGAATCGTTGATCCGAAGGAAGATCAACCCCACACAACGAGTGGAAACCCGGTGACTCTTGGCTTGACCGGCCCGCAAAGCGAACAGGTCAAACCCGCCAGAGTCGATAGATGGCAACTGGAACTAAGTAGTCCGTGAGGAACTACGCCAGCTTGACGTTTTCAGCACAAGGCCCCTTCGGACCCTGTCCTTCCGAGTAGGAGACCTTCTGGCCTTCGTACAGTTCATCGAACCGCACGCCCTGGAGGGACTTCGAGTGGAAAAACAGATCCTTCGATCCGCCCGTGCTGATGAATCCAAAACCCTTGTCGGTCAACTTCTTGATCGTGCCTTCAGCCATGCGAACTTCCTGCATTCTTCGTGACATTGTCGCGATGGTCGCTGCATGGCATAACGAATGCCATAGTCCGCCAACGGATCAATGTGAACCGATCATACTCTGAACCAACGCTCACAAGCAATCTGGTCAAGCGTTGCGTTCGGCGTTTTTTGAGAGATTTTCAAAATTCCTCGATTGCGGTTTCTCTACTGATTCCCAATAATCGATCAGTCTCTATACATCCGTTCTGGTGCCCGCCGCAGCCAGCGAGGAGACCGTTTACGGTTCAGAGGGGAATGACACGATTACTGCGGCGGGGATGACCGATGCGGCTGTGATTTACGGGTACGCTGGGAACGACACGATCACCGGCGGCTTGGGGGACGACTCCCTCTTTGGCGGAATTGGCAACGACACCCTGCGCGGTGGTGCGGGGAACGACACGCTTTCCGGCGAAGGCGGCAGCGACCTGCTCTACCTACGGTGGTGCGGGGAACGATCAACTCTTCGGCCATGTCTCGGGATATGTGAAATTTTGCTGGAGCGAAGTTAATCGCTTGCCGACCAATCGGCAGCGCCTATAATATCAATCACACGTTTGATTCAAACGGATGATTGATGGATGACACCCGCCACAAACTGATCGAGATCGCTGGCCAAATCTTTTCACAGAAAGGGTTTGAGGCGACCACTGTCCGTGAGGTCTGTCAACAGGCTGGAGCGAACATTGCGGCGATTCACTATCACTTTGGAGACAAGGAACGCCTGTACATCGAGGCTGTGAAGCATGCCAATTGCCATCGCGAAATGCCGCCCCAGCCATGGCCCGACGGGGCTACTCCCGAAGAAAAACTGGGCGCGATCATCCACCAGATGTTGACCGTCATGCTCGATGCTCAGACACCGTCATGGCATACCGAATTGATGATGCGGGAGTTAGCCCGTCCGACCGCGGCATGCGAAGCCCTCGTCCGGGAATTCATTGATCCGATGTTCGCTCAGTTGCTGGCGGTCACCGGCGAGTTAATTCCAGAGATGATCCCCCTTGTCGATCGGCAGGGACTGGCCTTTAGTATCGTGGCGCAGTGTCTGCTCTACCGGTACCACCGACCAATCGGGCGGCTCCTAGTGGGCGAGGAACATTTCCGAAAGCTCACGATGATTGATGAGGCGGCCCGTCGGATTACGGCGTTCAGTATCGGCGGCTTGCGAGCTGTGGCGAGCGAGGTGCGGTCATGAACTGGCTCGCCTGGAGGATGCTCACGGGAGACCGCACGAAGTATTTCGGAATCGTATTCGGCGTGGCGTTTGGGACGCTGTTGATTGCTCAACAGTCTTCGATCTTCGTCGGACTGATGCGCCGCACTTCGAGCCAGATCATCGATATCTCGGCAGCTGACATCTGGATCATGGATCTCAAGATGCGGAACATGGACGAGATCCGACCCATGCCCGATAGTCGTCTGTACCAAGTTCGCGGCGTGGCTGGAGTCGATTGGGCCGTGCGGTTGTCGAAGTCGATGGTCCGCGTCCGAACGATCGACCGCAACCTCGCACAGCCGAGTTCCCGCGACGGCAACTTTACCCAGGGGATTTTGATCGGTGTGGATGATGCGTCGCTGACCGGGGCTCCGCTCGACATGAAGCAAGGGAACTTTCTCGACCTTCGTCGGCCCGATGGAATCATCATCGACGAGGACGGCTACAAGCGTCTTTTCCCCGGACAGCCGATTGAACTGGGCAAGACGCTCGACATGAACGATCGCCGGGCGGTGATCGTCGGGACTTGCAAGGTAACCCCGCCGTTTCAGACCTTCCCCGTGATCTACGCCCGCTACAGCCAGGCGATCCAGTTCACCCCGCGCGAGAGGAACTCGCTCTCGTTCGTGTTGGCGAAAGCGACCCCAGGCCAAGACCACGAAGAGCTATGCCAGCGTATCGAAAAGCAGACCGATCTCAAGGCGATGACATGGGATGCCTTCTTCTGGCTGAACATCAACTACTTCATCGAGAATACGGGGATCCCGATCAACTTCGGAATCACGGTGATACTCGGGTTCGTCGTCGGGGCCGCGATCGCCGGGCAGACGTTCTATCTCTTCACGATCGAGAACCTGAAGCACTGGGGCACGCTCAAGGCGATGGGCGTCACGAACCTGCGTCTGATGGGGATGATTCTGTTTCAGGCCATCGTCGTCGGAGTGATGGGATACGGGATCGGCCTCGGCTTCTCCGCCCTCTTCTTCGAGGTCACTGAACGCAGCGGCGCAGCCGACCTGCGGGGGATGTGGGTTCCGTGGCAGGTGGCCTGCATCACCGCTGGGGCGGTCGGGTTGATCATCATCGTGGCGAGTCTACTCAGTCTGCGAAGAGTGCTGGTCCTGGAGCCCGCGATGGTGTTTAAGTAGTCAGCGGAAAGGCCGTCCTACCGTAGGACGGACATTCCTGTCCGTCCCCGAGTGAACTCCAATTTCACGATCCATACCGCCGGGCTATTCGTGAGTCACTCGTTCGCTCGGGACGGCCTGGAAAGGCCGTCCTACCGTAGGATGGGCATTCCTGCCCGTCCCCGCACGAACGCCAACCTCACGATTCACCCTGCCAGCCATTGCCCAATGCTCAGTCCTTTTCTCTCCCTCGCCGTTCATTGCCGTGGTGTCACCAAAGAGTTCGGCTCCGGTGAGACCCGAGTCCAGGCCCTGCGCGGGGTCGATGTCGACATCGCATATGGCCAGATGACGCTGCTCGTCGGCCCCAGCGGATGCGGCAAGACCACGCTGATCTCGATCATGGCCGGGCTGCTCGATCCGACGGCGGGCGAGGTGGTTCTGCTCGGCCAGGACCGTAAAACCCTTCGCGGGAGCCGCCTCGTTCGGTTTCGCGCCGAGAACGTCGGCTTCGTCTTCCAGCAGTACAACCTGATCCCGTCACTGACCGCTGTTGAGAATGCCTCGGTGCCGTTGATCGTTCGTGGACTCCCCCGGAAAGAGGCTGTCGCGCGGGCCAAGGTGATGATGGGCGAGGTCGGTCTGGCTGACCGTGTAAACTCGTTTCCAGCGGAACTCTCGGGCGGTCAGCAACAACGCGTGGCCATCGCCCGCGCCCTCGTCAACGAACCCCGCCTGCTGGTCTGCGATGAACCCACCGCCGCCCTCGACGCCAAATCGGGCCGCGTGATCATGGACCTGATCAAACGCGTCACGGTCAAACCAGACCGAGCGGTGATCGTCGTGACCCACGACAACCGCGTCTTCGACCTGGGAGACCGGATCGTGTCGATGACTGATGGACTGGTCGATCAGGTTGCCAACCAAACAGTCGCCCAGAGCGGTTTTCCACTCGTGGCGCACGAATAACCAAGGAC
>JAYSVZ010000552.1:0-13437 GCA_043718305.1 Planctomycetota bacterium
GCCCAACTCTCCGGCGGCGAGCAGCAACGCGTGGCCATCGCCCGGGCCATCTCCAAGCGGCCGCACGTGCTGCTCTGCGACGAACCGACGGGAGCCCTCGACATCCACACCGGGATCGTCGTGCTGGAGGTGATCCAGCGAATCAACAAAGAACTGGGGACGACCACCGCCGTGATCACGCACAACGCCGTGATCTCCAAGATGGCCGACCGCGTCGTGTCGATCTCCGACGGTCGCGTCGTCAATGTCCAGCGAAACGAAACGAAGCTCGCCGCCAATCAACTGGAGTGGTAGCAGCCGTGGGACCGGCTTCCAGCCGGTCGTTGATTCTTCGCGCGGGCTGGTAGTGAGGACTTCTCTCGAGGCCACGTTTCGCCAGAACGTGGGCGATTCAGGCAACGGGCGGGAATAAAAGTCCCCGTAGGACGGCCTTTCCAGGCCGTCCACGATCGGTTTTTCAGGCAAGACGGCCTGGAAAGGCCGTCTTACGGGGAGACTATTCTCACCCACTCGAAGAACTACTTCGCTGCTGCCAAGGCTGCGTCGTAGTCGGGATGCGAGGCGATCTCGCCCACATACTCGACGTGCTTGATCTTGTTGTCGGCTCCGACGACGAAAATCGCCCGGGTCAGGCAGCGATCGAGCGGTCCGCCGCTGATCAGCACGCCATAGGACTTGCCGAAGCTGGCGGTTCGGTGGTCACTCAGGCTGGTCACCTTGTCGACCCCTTCCGCGCCGCACCACCGCTTTTGGCCGAAGGGCAGATCGGTGCTGACGACCAGAATCGCGACCCCCTCGAGCTTCGCAGCCTCCTCGTTGAACCGCTTCGTTTCGAGTTGGCAGACCGATGTGTCGAGCGACGGGATCGTGGCGATGATCCGTGTCTTCCCTGCCGAAGTGGCGAGGGAGACATCTTCCAGACCGTTGTTCTGGAGGTTGAAATCGGGAGCGGTATCGCCGACCTTCAACTCGGTGCCGGAGAGGGTGACGGCGTTGCCTTTGAGTGTGACAGCGGGCATCGGTTTGTCCTTTTGCAGAGAGGGGGAGCCAGTTACGGCTTGTGTTCGGTGAATCTGTCAGGCAGTATTGCCAGTCTGAGCCGCCTTGCAAGTCCGTCGTTTCCCGTGAGTCGTTTCGTGGAACTGATTCTGGTCCTCATCTCCATCCTGATGGCCCTCGCGAGTGCTGCCGTGTGGGGTGTCATCTTGGTGCGATGGGCCTGCGGCGATTCGCTGTATGTCCGTCCGGTTCCCGTCAGCCGACCACGGGGACTCTTTGCTCTGATCTTATTGAGCTTGTGGCTCGGGCAAGCTCTCTGGTCGGAAGCCCAACACTCGGAAACGCCACGGGCTCCGGTGCAGATCACGATGGATCAGGCCGCCGAGATGATCGGACTCAACGTGGCTCTGCAGGTCTTCGTGTCGGCCTTGTTCTTGTTTGCCCTCAGCGAAATGAACAGCCGCAGTCTGACGCGGTTTGGGATCACTGTTCGGCACTGGGAGTGGGCCGTTCTGTTTGGGGTGTTGGGATATTTGGCGGCTGTGCTGCCGGTCTACTTGGCCACGCTGACGACGCTTGAGTTTCGGAGCGATGCGACCGTCCACCCATTCCTGCAACTCATTCGGACCGAAGGGAGTTTCTCCGTCACGGTACTGCTCTTTACGTCGGCGGTGATTCTAGCCCCCCTCAGCGAGGAATTAATCTTCCGAGTGATTCTCCAGGGGCAGTTGCAGCGACACGTTTCTCCGACGGCAGCGATCCTCTTGAGCTCGACCCTCTTTTCAGCGATCCATGGCTTCCCGGACGTTATCGGGCTCTTCCCACTCGCCGCCGTGCTGGGATTTCTCTACTGGCGCACGGGAAGTTATCTGACGGTCGTGGTCACCCACGCCGCATTCAACGGGGTGAACATGACCATGATGATGTTGCAGCCCCCCGGAGACCTCTGAGTTTTCTTCAAGTCACATTTTGGGGGGACATGCAGTTGATTGACGAGGTGGCTTTGGTTCGGCTGCTCCCCGGCCAGCCTTACTTCGCAGCGGGCATCCCCAGCTTCTCATTCAACGTCTTCCGCAGCTTCTCGTCGGTCGATTTCTTCTTGTCCATCAGATCGAGCGCCTTCTTCCAGGTCTTTTCGGCGTCGGCCTTGCGGTCGAGCTTCTGGTAGCAATCGCCCAGGTGGTCGTGCAGAGTGGGGTCGTCGCCCCGTTTCATGGTGCAGGCCCGCTCCAATTCCTTGACCGCCTCTTCGGTTCGGCCAAGCTTGAAGAGGGCCCAGCCGAGGCTGTCGATGTAGGCGGCATTGTCTGGTTCGAGGGCCAGGGCTTTCTGGATCATCGCCAGACCTTGCTCCAGGTTCTTCCCCTGGTCAGCCCAGAGGTAGCCGAGGTCGTTGTTGGCCTGGGCATTCTCGGGGTCGGTCTTGAGGACTTCTTCGAGGAGTGTTTCCCCCTTGGCTATTTCCCCTTTCATCACGTAGACGTTGGAGAGGGCGAAACGGGTATTTTCGAGAGTCCGGGCGTCCTTGGGATACTTTTGAAGAACCTCGTCATAGACCGCGATCGCCTTGTCGTACTGGCGGGCATGCGAATGAATCCACCCGATCTGGGCATGCAGGATACCGCCCGTGAACTCCTCCAGCCCCTCTTCAGTCGAAACCCGGCGGGACTCAGTGATGGCTTCCAGAGCGGCATCGGTTTTTCCGGCGAACTCGAGAGCGTAAGAGAGCAAATACAACGCCCGCCACTTGTTCCGCTGGAGGTTCGTGGCGGGGTGATTGGCGGCTTCCTGGTAGACCGCGATCGCTTCGTCATACCGATCCGCGTTCAGAAAAACCTGTCCCAACTCACTGTACAGGTCGAAGGGGGGATCGTTCTGCATCGCGATCGCTTGGCGGTAGAAATCGCGAGCATCTTCGACGCGTTCGGCTTCGCCGGTCAGCTTGCCCAGAACGTACGCCTCGGGGAATTGAATCTTCGGTTCATCGCCCTTCATGAGCTCGCGTCCGTGGGCCACCAGTCCATCCATGGCGGCTGTGTCACTGGTCAGAGATTCTTGTTCATCTTCGTACCGCTCGACGAGTTCCTTGATGTCCGGGTCGCGCTCGCGCATCGCGGCGTTCCGACCATTCTCCGACAGCGATTCAAACAGCCCGATCGCCTGCATCGAGACCTTGAGCAATGGCCCCGACTTGCTCTGCCCGCGATAGACCGGGATCAGCCCGACGATCGCATACGGGTCACGCGGTTCCGGTTGGCCGTTGAGAATCATGGCCTCGGCTTCAGCAAACTTTTTCATCGTCACGTACTGCTCGGCCAGGAAATACCCGAGCTTCACGTTCTGTTCATCCTTCTGCTTCATCTCTTCCAGCTTCGTGACGAGTTCGCCTTCTCGCTGGAGATCGGTCAGCAGATCTTTCAGCAGTTGGTACGCGGCCCGCCCCTTGGTCTGTAACTGAGCATTCAGATAGGTCTGCAACTCAGCTAGGGCCTCTTCCGGCTTTCCGGTCTCGCGGAAAACGAGCGCCAGGTTGTAACCGTGGGCTGCCGTTTTCTCGCCGCGACTGGTGGACGATCGGTTGAAGGCCATCAGGGCCAGTTCCGGCTGCTTGGCGTCGAGGAAGACCTGCCCCATTTCCTCGAACACAGCCCCCGCATCGACCAACACTTGTTGGATCTGTTCCGGCGTCAGCACGGCCGGGTCGCTCTTCGTCGCTGCATCGAACACCAGTTTGTACGACTGGGCGGCTTCGTTCTTCTTCCCACCGAGCCGATAGAGCAGTCCCAAGTCACGATGGAGTTGAAAGAACGTGACCGACTGCGGAACGAGGGTCTTGATCTGGAGGGCGTCGTTCAGCAGAACGATCGCCGGATCGACACCATTCCGCGCCATCAACCCGGCCAGCTTTCGGATCAACTCAAAACCGGCCTCGGAATGTTCCGCAGCTGTGAACGTGGCGGCTTTGGCTTCATCGAGTTTGTTCCGCCCAATCAGGAGGCTGACGAGGAGTTCCTGGGCCTGCATGAACTTAGGGTCGAGTTCGACGGCCTTGCGAAAGCTCTCTTCGGCGGCCTGGGCCTGCGCGGGGTCAGTCTCGAACCGGCTCAAGTGCAACTGGCCAGCGAGGAACCAAGTCACAGCCTTGCGATGGGCGGCATGCTCGGGGGACTCGGGAGTCTTCGGGTCGGCAGGGACCGGCTCTTCGTCGCCGATCTGCTCTTTGAAACGCGCATCGGGATTCGGCGCGGCGGGTGCCTCAACATCCGGCGTTTCGCTGTCGACGGCATCGGCCCGCAATTCGCCAGCGGCGAATACAAAGGCCACCCCAAGCCAAACGGCTCCCCATGTCAAACAGCGAATCATGTCCATCAATGTCAACTCCTTCGATCCCATGGCGAGGCCGTTCCGGCAGAACGGGTGACCCTCTGCATCCACACCGGATTCTATGCATGCCGGGCTGTTTATGGCGAGAGCGGGATGACAGCGACCACCGAATCGGGCATCAGTGGTCAGGGATCGCCGATGACCTTCTCGCTCGCGTTCATGACATCCGGGGCCGGTCGCCACGGGGCATTATTTCGGGCCGAGGGCCGCCGTAAAGCTGTCGGCGTGGAAGCCGACGAACAGCGTTTTTCCCTTGCGAATCGTCGGAGCCCGCAGGTTCCCCGTCGGACCGATCAGCAAGGCCCGGACCTCGTCTTCGGTCATCGGATGCTTTTTTAGATCGACGGCCACCGGCTTGGTTCCTTTGCTGGCGACGATCCGCGTCACTTGGCCAACCAGTTCCATGGCTTCGGGGACGCCCAGGCGGGTCTTGGTGGCGTTGACGACTTCCTGGGCTGTGATCTCCAGCTTCGCGAGGAGCGTATCCATCTTGATGCAGGTCTGGCACCCTTTGCGGTGGTAGTACCAATCAACAGTGCTGGGCATGAGGGGCTTGTCTGGGAGGGGTGTTCGAACGCGGAATAGAGCTGGCGAGGGCAGGAACGGCATTTCGCCGGGGAGGCTACGGCGGAGCCAGCGGCTTCCGCTTCGTGTAGTCCTCGTAATAGTCCGAGATCGCCCCGTCGACATCGAACAGGTGTGCCAGGAGCGCCGCTCGGGCCCACATCCCGTTGCGGGCTTGGCGAAAGTAGTGCGAACGAGGATCACGGTCGATCGCGGGCGGGATTTCGCCGAAGTCCTTGTCACGCGGAAACGGATGCAGGATCGCGGCGTACTCCTTCATCCGCTGCACCAGCCCCTTCGTCAGCTTGTAGTTCGCGAAGTCGATCGCGGCGAAGTCCGCCTTGTCCTGCGCTGAGTTGTGCTCGGTCTGGATGCGGGTCATGTACAGGCAGTCGAGCTGTTCGATGACGGGCACGCCGTTGATCCGGGTTTCGAACGAGTCGGCCTCGAACACCTGGACCTCGGAGTCCATCAGGAACTGCTTGAGATCGTCGGGCACCGACAGCGAGGGGTGTGGCGGGGCGACGAAGATCATCGTCATGTCTTTGTGCAGCGTCAGCAGTTGAGCCAATGAGCGCATCGTCCGCCCGCGGCGCAGATCGCCACAGAAACCGATCACCTTGTGGTCGATCCCCTTGCGGACATTGGGGTACTTGGACCGCATTTCGTCGTACTTGGTCCACTGGCTGGAGTCGCGCTCGTGGCGAAAATCGAAGGCTCGCTGGATCGTGTACATATCGAGCAGAGCCTGCGTCGGGTGCTCGTCCTTCCCAGAACCCGCGTTGATGATCGGGGTGCTGCGGCGGTCTTCCTGCTCCAGCTCATTCATCATGTACGCGCAGCATTCGGCAAACTGTGCGACATGGCTTCGCATGATGACCACATCGAAGTAACTGCTGAACATGCGGATCGAATCGAGGGGCGACTCTCCCTTGGATTCGGAGGATGTCGCCGGGTCGCGGACCTCGTTGCAGGCCATTCCGAGAATCTGGCAAGCTGCTGAGAATGAGAGGAATGTCCGCGTCGACGGCTGGGAGAAGTAGAGCATCGCCCGCTTGTGCGAGAGCAGGCTGTTGAGAAACTGGTGCCCCTCGCGCGACTTGGCGATCGTCCGAATTCGGTCGGCGACCTTGCCCATCCGATCGAGCAATGGCAGGTTGAACTGCGAAGCAAACAGCACATGCCGCAGGCGTCCGCCATGCAGCAAATCAGGAATTTTCAGATTCAACGGGCGGCTCAGCCGCGACTCGTACTCGACAAATCCCGGATCAATGTCCATGGGTCTCTCAGGCAGGAAACGGGAAGCACCGCGCGAAACGGCGGGACGCGTCGCAGCCCGTGGGCAACGTGTGGAATGTATGCAGGGGAGCAGAGGGCGTCAAACGAGGTGCCTGCCGAGATGACAGAGGCACTGAGGCACTCGCCTACACTGACGCACCTGGTGATGGCGGGTGCAGTCATCAACGTTTGCGCAATTGGGAGGTTTGCATTAGCGTGGTAGCTTCCAAGTGGTCATTTTGGCTGCCGGAAGGTGAGGGAGCGTGACGAGACAACTTCCGAGTTGACCTTGGCAGAGGGCCGAATGCTCTGAACTCAATGGCCACGACCACTCGGCATTCATTCCGCTGTGATCGTGCCGACCACAGTGGTCACGTAGTCCCCACCGGGAAGGTTCGCCTCGTCATCGGCCAAGAACGTCACCGACAGCCCGATCTCCGCCGACCCGCTCTGGTTACTCCGCACAGCGACTTGGGCCTGATCGGCCCCCTGTCGATAATTGGTGGCATCCGAGGCTCTCGTGACAGTCCATTGGCCCGGCCCTTGATGGCTCACCACCGACAGGTCGAGTCGAGCATCGCGCTGGATCGAGGGATCTCCCACGAATTGGAAGGCTCCTTCGGTCTGGAACACGATGACAGCGCCCGCATGAGTGTTTGCACCGACTTGCCAGACTTGCCGCTCAAAACGAATCACACCGTCGACCGGTTCGCCCTGCTCAACGGGATCGATCGCCGGAGCCACAATCTTCAGCCGCGCCGGGACACTCACCAAAAATGTTTGGCGGTCCGTGGTCTCGGCCACCAAGGGGTGCGGCACGGCGGCAAACAGAGCCAACCAGGCGAAAGAACGAGCCATGGCGAAAACCTCGGGAAGCATCATCGTCATTGAATCATCCCACGCATCGGTCGGTTCGGGAGTCGTCTTGACACTCGGCCCTCCCCCCCCCCAACCACTCTCCCCGGCAGACTGTTGAAGTCAGTGGCATGGGCGTCTCGCCCATGCGATTTCCCAAAGATTCACGGGCGGGACGCCCGTGCCACGGGGCTTTTTCAACAGGCCTAGAGGGGAGCCGGAGTCCTTTGGCGATCTTCTTGCCGTGTGTGACCGTTCGCCAGTGGGGGCCAGCTCCGTGTTTTCAGGAACTAAAGAGACAACCTCCCGCCACGCCGATTGGCGCGGCATGAGGCTCTACGGCAACATTCATGGGCGATCGAGCCCTGGCCGCATCAGTGCCCATGCCCCATCATGTGCGCCCGGGCCTTTGCATCTTCCGCCTCTTGGATCTTCCCGCAGCGCATGTAGATCACCGACAATTGCGTAAACGAAAACGCCTCGTTCGGCAACAGCTCCACCACTTTCAAAGCATGCCGAATCGCGTCGTCGAATTTTCCCAGACGCTGGCTGTACACCGCCAGCGCCGAGTGTGTGTCGGTATGGGCAGGGTCAATCGCCAGCAGTTCGTTCAGCTTGGCGACCGCTCCCTCCAGGTTCCCCCCGTCCTTCATGCGGATCGCTTCGTCGTAGATTTCGTGGATGGCTGGCATGCTGATCTCTCCTGGCTGTTCTTGGCGGGACCATCGAGTCCCGGTACTGGCGGTGCTGAACGGCAGGATGATAGCTCGCGCGCCGGGAGGGGCAACAGTGGGCAAGCTTGTGGGTTATGGCTCGTGGCTTATGGCTGATGGCCAGAGGGGGAGGCTTTTTCTGGCCATCAGCCATCAGCCACTAGCCAATTGCCATTGTCGCGAACATCCGGTCTCCCATTTCCTGCAATCTGCCGTACAATCCCCGTTCATCATTGGGGACACTGAGCGGGAGAACAGCATGCGCGGCGCGGGAATGCGGCTGAAACATGATGTGCGGCGGTTGTGGCGTTGCCTGGCATGCCATGCCGAACGGAAGCTCGGGGCCGAGGTGACCTCCTTGAATTGCGTTTGTCCGGGAAAACCGGCGATGAAGCTCGTGGAGGCTCAGCGGCAGTCTCGCGAGCTAAAAGAGCTGGCCTCACCGTATTTGGAGTTCGAGTTTGAGCCGGGAGAATTGGCTGCTCCCGGGAGTTTTTCGCGGCACGTCGCAGAGTCTGCTCCGCCGCCGGATGCCGAGACCGCCTCATCGCCAGAGGTTCCCGCTGGCCCCGGGGACTCCCCAAACGTACCAGCCCCGCCCTACGACCGAAACCGGCCGCGCCAGGACAAGGGCCCCCCGCGCGGCCACCGCCCCGCACAACGCACCGGGAGCCCACGTTCGGAACCCCGCGACGCCAAGCCGACCGGACGCGGCGGAAAGCCAACTGGTCCCGGCCCGGAGGCTGCGACACCATCAAGCCCTCCCGGTCGTCCCGACCGACCTCGCCGAGACCGACCACGCAATGACCGGCCTCCGCGTTCGCCGCGAAGTGATTCGGGAAATGCCGGTCCACCGGCCACTCCGCCGAGTGCGGAGTGACCAGTCGTTGGCTCACTCGCGTCGGCCAGCCTGCGATCAACTCCAGGGCTCGTGCTTTCCGGTCAACTCACAGGGGCGAGTCGCCCCTGCCCCGGTAGGCGTTCACTGACCGTTCGCCGAAATGCAGATGGGGTTCAACAAGTTCTCCTCGCCCCCCGCCCGGAGTGAGCGATCACTCCGGCTTTGGAGCTTTCAGACCCTGCCGCTCATCGTTACGGCGACCGGCCCATGACCTCGTCGGACACCCAGCGGCTCGCGGAGCGTGGTTGATTCCCGGTATTCTCCGTCGCGTATCCATCCCCTCCAGCGGCGGACCTTATGGCTGTCTCGATGACTCGACCCGCCCCTTCGATGGCCACCATCCTCGGCGTGCTGTTCGCCGCTGTGTTGTCGGTCGGGTTGGCGGTGACGGAAGTGCTTTCGGACTACCTGTACGCTGCGGCTTACTTTGCGCAGTCGACTTGGATGCGGTGGGTGGTGGCGCTTGATGCGGAATTTCAGCAAGCGGGCGATGGGGCCACTGTGGGGGCGGTCATCGGTAACACCGCTCCCATCTGGGGAGCGGTATTGGCGGCGTTCGTCGTGATTGGTTCGATCGGTTCCTGGCTCGCTGCATGGCGATCGGGGCGGACGTGGACCGATGTCGCCGGAAGGTGGGCTGTCTCCGGTGGGCGGTGGTTGGTCATCTTGCTCCTCTGGTCTCAAGCCCGATTGATTGCATTTCTGCTAAACCACTATCTGCTGGAAATCCCATGGGCCGATCCACTCCTCGCTGCGACGGCCGAGTTTGTGTGGGCGGTAGTATGCGGGCTCGTGATCGGGGAGTGGTGGCTACTCGCCCAACCCGCGAATCGGCCTCTGACAATCGCGACTCCTATCGACTCCCAAGAGCGGTTTGCCAAGCGCATCCTCTGGGGAGTGTTCATCACCTACTCCCTCATCTACACCGCGATGAACTGGGGCTTGTGGGCCAACATGCGGCTCCCGCATGGCGACTCAGCGATGTACGAAGAACATCTCTGGAACCTGACTCACGGAAAAGGATTTCGCAGCTACCTCGACAACGGGCGGTTGTTCCTCGGCGAACATATCCAAGTGATCCATGTCGGTCTGCTGCCGCTGCATCTCCTGTGGCCCTCGCAACTCATGATGGAGTTGGCCCAGACGCTGGGGATCGCGGCGCTGGTCTTTCCGCTCTATTCGATTACGAAGCGGCACACCGGTTCGCCGATGCTGGCAGCGGGTCTGGCGGCGCTCGCGTTATTGGCCTTTCCGATTCACTACCTCGACATTGCGATCGATGGAAAGACCTTTCGCCCGACGGCGTTCGGTTTCGCAATCGTCCTGGCAGCGATCGACGCCTTCGAGGCCCGGGCGTGGCGGCGGCTGGCGTTCTGGGTCGTGTTGACGCTCACGATTCAGGAGGATTTTTCGCTCGTCCTCGGTCCGCTAGGACTCTGGTTCGCATGGGACGGCTGGCGCAAGAAAGAACACCGCACGATCGGCGCGGGACTCGCATTATGCGTTGCATCAGCCGCGTATCTGTGGGTCGTCATGAATGTCGTGCTCCCCTGGTTTCGAAACGGAGAGACGATCCACTATGCGAAATACTTTGAGAAGTTCGGTGCGACGCCGGTCGGGATTCTCTGGGGCATGCTGACCCAGCCGGGGCTGGTCTGGGAGTCGTTCATGACGACCACCAGCTTGATTCATGCGCTCTGTCTCCTGGTGCCACTGGGGCTCTTGCCACTCGCTTCGCCTTCGCGGCTGTTGGTCGCAGCGCCGCTCTTTGGGCTGCTCTGTATGAATGAACTGGCTCAGAACCCGCCCGGACCGTTTCATCACTTTCATGCCCCGATCATGCCATTGTTGCTGTGGGCAGCCGCAGCGGGGTTGGGAAAGCTAGAGCGGTTCCAACACTGTTCTTTACATCCGCTCTGCTCCCCTCTCCCCCCGGGAGAGGGGCTGGGGGTGAGGGAGAGCGTCAAGACAACTCCCGATACCGCCTCTGGCCTACGAGCGTTCTGGATTCGCTGTCTTTCGAAATGGGCGGCATACGGCCTCGCCTTCGGCTTCGGATGCAGTTTCTGGACTGGCCTGGTCCACGACAATAGCCCGCTCGGTCTGCGGTTCTGGGACAGCGGGCGGACCGAGTATTGGCGCGATCGATACCTCCCCGATGAGCGTGTGCGGCAGTTCGCAAAGGTTCTGGAACAACTCCCCCCGACGGTGCGGGTCGCCTCGACGGATTATGTGCATACTCGGCTGACACACTACGAACGATCGTACGACTACAGCGACTACCGCCGCACGGTCCCCGACGATTGCGACTACATCGTGATCGACACCCGCGGCCCCTATGCGAAGATTCGCTACGCGGAGGAGATCCCCGAACTTCGCACAGCCCCCGAGAAATGGGAGCTGCTCCCCGACGTAAGCCAGGGGTACTTTCTCGTGCTGAAGCGAAGGTGAAGTGCGGGTTTCGTTCTTCCTTGCCCATGATTAACCGGCCAAGCGCTCCACTTCTGGAGTGATGTCCAGCCACGGCTTCCCGGCGTGACGCGGCTCTATTACCATGCGGCGGTCCCCGACAGTGGTTCGGGGCGTCCGCCGGCCCGGTGTCGGATTCCCCTCTCCACGAAGGTCCATCGATGAAAGTCAACAACTACCCGAAACTCCACAACGCAGCTTGGCCCGGTGTCGTCGGCAAAGGCTCGCCCGGGGCGGAGCCGTTTATTGACCTCGATACGATGCTCGACCACACCGCCAACGCGAGCGTGAACGGCGTCAAGTTCGATGGTTTTGATCTGTTCCTGTACGACCCGCATATCTCGATCGATGCCAGCGATGATGACTTGAAGCGGCTGGCTGACAAGGCTGACAAGCGAAACCTGCTCATTGGCTCCGTGGTGGCTCCGGTCTGGGGACCGACCGGTGGGGGAGCAGCCCTTGATGAGATGGAAGGTCGACAGAATTTCCTGACGCAGGTCGAGAAGGGGTGCCGCATCGCGAAGACCCTGCGCGACATGGGAATTCGGCCTTACGGAATCGTGCGGATTGACACCGCATGCGGAGCCGCTGACTGGCTGAAAGACCCGATCGGCAACCAGCGGAAGATCGCCGACACGCTTTCGTTTGCGTGCGACATCGCCGAAGACCACGGCGAACAACTCGCCGCCGAAGGGGAAATCTGCTGGGGCGGAATGCACTCGTGGTTGACGATGGTCGACCTGCTGGAGCGTGTCGGTCGTCCCGAGACACTCGGGTTCCAGGCCGACATGGCCCACACATTATTGTACCTCATGGGATACAACGCTCCGGAGCATTCGCTCGTGCCCGAAGGGTTCGATTGGAAGGACACCGCCACGTTCGACGAGGCTTACACCAAGCTGACGGACGAGTTGCGGCCTTGGACGATCGACTTCCACGTTGCCCAGAATGACGGCACAGTCCACGGCTCCGGCAGCCACGACAAGACCGGTCGCCACTGCCAGGCCAAAGACCCGAACGGCAAGCTCGACATCGTCAAGCGGGCGGGCGACTGGCTCCGCGAAGACGGCGTGCCACACCGCCGTTACCGCCATATCTGCTGGGACGGCTGCATGTTCCCGAACAGCGTGATGAACGATCAGCAGACGTGGAACGACATTCTGTCGGTGATGATCGACGTTCGCAATGCGCACGGCTGGCGCGAGTAGTGTGCGTGGATCATACAGGCCCAGGGGGTAACTCTGGGCCTTTATTGACATTCCGTGCCGAAGCCGACAGGGCCGGGCTTTCAAGGTGTGACGCTCAGCAAATATCCACACGTAAACGGTCTTCGCGGCAACTGCCAGCTCCGCTTTGTCCCGGCAGGGACTCCCGACAATAGCCCACCGATTCATCGGTGGGGCCACGAGCTCTCGCGGTCAACAGCCCGTCAGGGGCGACAGAAACCACCCTACGGGACTACGGGATCGTCCGAGACAGCCTTGGAGTTGATCGATCGCCTTGCGTCGCCAGGTAATCGAGGATCGCCTGCTTCGGGGGAGCGACAAAGAACTCGAACCGCTTCGGCTCTTGGAGCGTGGCCCGAATCGTGAGTGACTTGATGTCGGGCGATAGAGGGGCCGATGGCATCCAGAGGGCCACCTCCAAGTACCGAGACTTTTGTCCGGCAAGCTCTCGCCCCTGGTCATCGAAGACCTCCAGGCTGAGGTGTTCATACTTCCAAGGGGTCACGTTCATGACGATCGCTGGCACTGGTTGTTCGAATGTGAGTTCGAGCTTCGCGGGACGGAGCATGTTCTCGTAGAGATAAGAATCTGGTTCTGGGGATAGAAATCCGATTCCGCCCGGTGGAAGTGCCCCAGGCAGCTCCGACCAACTGATGTTGATCTTTCGCGTTGCAGTCTTGATCCAATCGTAAGCAAACGGGCCGGGAAAAAATCGGGGCCCGGTCGTGGTGAGGACGGTGTTGCCGGACCCGGTGATGCCCAACACTTTAATGCTGGCCAGGCCGATCTTCTGCTCGTTGTCGAGAACATCCGCGCGATTGGCGGCAGGAATGTCGCAGCGAAATTCGACTCGTTGCTCTGCCGGTAACGCGGAGGGCTTCTTCGCCAGAGCCAGATCGAGACGCCACACCTCGTCGTATGGCGAGAGCGAGCAATTGGCTATGGATGATCGTTCCCCAGACGCGTTCCGGACTGGGGCAGAATGCCTTCGGACTTGCCACCAGTCATCGTCACACGGCTGCCACTCGTTTGTGGGCTGATCGTTCAC
>JAYSVZ010000553.1:0-4173 GCA_043718305.1 Planctomycetota bacterium
CCGCTGGACGATCCCCCGGTTCCGGTTCGACCAGTTGATGGGTCTGGCGTGGAAGGTGCTGATCCCGCTCTCGATGGCCAATGTGGTGGCCGTGATGACAGTGTTGCAATTCGGTTGGTCGCGGTGGTGGCTGACGATCATCTCGGTGCTGCTGTTCCTGATCGCCGGAGCGATCGGGGTGAAGCAGGCTCAGGATGCGCTCGCCAGCGGACCGCGCCGAGTGAAACCGAAGTCCGACGCCAACGGCCACGTGGCCCACGCTCACTAGAAAGGGCATCTCGATGGCGACATACACATATGCCCTCTGGAACAACAAGGGGGGCGTCGGCAAGAGCTACCTCACGTTCCAATTGGGGTGTGAGTATGCGCGGTTGCATCCTGACAAGAAGGTGCTCATCGTTGATTTATGCCCACAGGCGAATTCTTCGGGCATGCTGCTGGGAGGACTCAAGCGAGGAGAGAAGGCTCTCAATAAAATCAGTTCAACCGCCGAACGAAGGACCATCGCGGGCTATGTCCGGACTCGCATCAACAGCCCTTACCACAACCCAAACGTCGGATCGAATTTCACGACCCAAGTCAGCACGATTAATGACGCGATTCCCCCGAATCTCCATCTGATCGTCGGTGACGAAGCTCTTGAAATCCTCGCTTCCCGTGTTTCACGAGCGACCGAGCCTGGCCCGGATAATTCCTGGACACTCGTGCATGGCTGGATTCGCGATCTGATCGAGGACGTAAAGCGAGCCTGGAACGGAACGGCCTCCGCCGTCTTCATCGACTGCAATCCAGGCTTCAGCATCTACACTGAACTCGCATTGTCAGCTGCGGATCGCTTAATCATTCCGTTCTCAGCGGATGGTTCTTCCAAGCGAGCAGTTCGCTCCGTGTTGTCCTTGGTTTATGGGGTGTCTCGAAACCTAGGAGATCAGCAGTCCGATTTCTACCTGCGCTCCGAGCAGTTCAACATGCGAATCCCCGGAATCTACTGCTACGTGGGAAATCGTCTGACGCAAGGCAACTACAAATCGGCATCGGCATTCCAATCAGTCGTCGAAACGATTGGCGAGGAAATCCGTAACGTGTGGGCCTCTCACCCGAACTACTTTTGCATCCACGGCGGAGCATCACCCACGACCCCCGCAGAGTTCATGAAGATGTTTCAGTGCGAAGTTAAAGACGCCAACACAGCCTCCGTCGTATCCAGTTCTCTGGGAATCCCACTGTCGGGCCTCAAGGCGTCTACATACGACCTCCCGAGGAAAACTGGCGTGCAGGTGAACCAGTCGCAATTGGATCGACTTCAACCGAACATCATGCAGTTGGCTCGGATGATTGAGTAACCCTTCCCGGCTTTTCATGGAATTGTCCATCACCGAGTCAGAGTTCAACATGCCAATCAGCAACAAAGACATCACGTGGATCGAAGAGCCGGAGATCGGCTTCTGGGAGGCCACGTTCCTGCCCGCGATCATCACCGGCCTGAAGACGACGCTCCGGCACGTCACGCACTACCAGCCGACCACCGAGCAGTTCCCGGAGGAGAAGCCGACGCTGCCGCTGCACTACCGCGGGGTGCATCGCCTGAACCGCGATGACCAAGGGCGGGTGAAGTGCGTGGCCTGCATGATGTGTGCGACCGCCTGCCCGGCGAACTGCATCACGATCGAAGGGGCGCAGGCTCCGTGGGAAGACCGCGACAAGTACCCGTCGTCGTTCGTGATCGACGAACTCCGCTGCATCTACTGCGGCATGTGCGAGGAAGCGTGTCCGGTCGATGCCATCGAGATGACGCACCTGTACGACCTCACCGGGTTCACGCGGGAAGAGATGATCTTCGACAAAGAGAAGCTGCTCGGCGTGTTCGACCAGACGAAGGACTCGGGTCACGACCCGGTGCGGACGCAACGCGGTCGGCTTGGCCCGGCCTCCGACTTCGAGGGACTGCCCGCACTGTCCCCCGCGACCACCGTCCTGGCCGACGACCGCTCCGCCCGCAGCGTCAGCCCGGGCGTGATCCAGGGGACTGCCGAGATGAAAACGTCTTGGGATGATGTCAACGAGAAGATCGAGAAGAAGTAGGGAAGAAAGCTGTCAGCCATCAGCTCTCAGCCTTCAGCCAGACAGTCCTCCTTCACTTACCACTCACCTCTAACCACTTGAGCCTCTCGATGAGTTGGATTCAACAGAATTGGCCCCTCTTACTGCCGCTCGTGCTGGGCGCGTGCGGGGTTTGGCTATTGATGCCAGGGAAGCGGGCCATCCGGCCCCTCGGCGGGCTGGCCGCGCTGGGGGCACTGGCTCTGGGCTTCCAACTGGTCGCCGGGGACAAGGACATCTCTGGAGCGATGTACGTCGTGATCTCGACGTTCTGCCTCATCGCTGCCGTGCTGATGATTACGAGTAAGAACCCGGTCTACGGGGCGCTCTGGTTCGCCCTGGTCACGCTCTGCGTGTGCGGACTGTTCCTGCTCCAGTCGGCTCCGTTCCTGGCAGCGGCTTCGATCATCGTGTACGCAGGGGCGATCATCGTGACGTTCCTGTTCGTGATGATGCTGGCTCAGCAGTCGGGAAAGAGTGATTACGACCAAGCCTCGCGACAGCCGTTTCTGGCCTCCGTGGTGGCCTTCACTTTATTGGGGCTGATGCTGATCACGTTCCAGTCCTGGGGCCAGCAACAGGCTGCCCTTAAGGACTCGACCGCCGCGCGCTCCGAAGCCATCGCCCTCGCCCATGCCACAGCGCCCGCTGCCGCACCAGCGCATGCGATGAGCCAGCCCACTGGCAAGGAGCAGATCGGCGAACTGCGCGGCCTCGGGCGGGCCTTGTTCAGTGACTTCTTATTCTCAGTGGAAATCGCCGGGACGCTGCTTCTGATCGCCAGCATCGGAGCCATCGCATTAGCCCCTCGCCGGGCGCAGGGGACGCTATGATCGGCACAATCCATCCCACACTTCTGGTTTCAGCCGCCCTCTTCGCTCTAGGTGCGATTGGGTTCCTGACCCGGCGGAATCTGATTCTGATGATCCTCTCTGCCGAGATGATGCTGCACGGCGTCGGCTTGGCGATGGTGACCTTCGGTCAGATCCACAACAACAACGAGGGACAGATCTTCACGATCTTCGTTCTCACCGTCGCAGCCTGCGAGGCGGGTCTGGCCTTGGCTCTGATCCTCTCGCTGTACCACCGGACCAAGTCGCTCGACATGGACCTGTGGAGTGCCCTTCGCGAGGACGACATGCCCTCGCCGGTCGGCAACGATAGCACCTCGGGCCCCACCGAAATTGACACCCGGCCAGTGCATCCCACGCTCACGCCTGCGGGCTTACCCCTTCACCCCAAGACTCCTCTGCAACCGACCCGCACCAGCCGCGAGGAGACCACCCCCCATGTCTGATTACGCACAACTCATTCTGTGGCTGATCCCCGGTGCCCCACTGTTCGCAGCGGCGGTCATCGCCTTCTTTGGCAAGCTCTTCCTAGGCGAGCGGAGTCATGTGCCTTGCGTTGCCGCATTGGCGGTGGCGTTCGCCTGCTCGCTGGCTTTGCTGGTCTCGATTGTGCCGGGAACATTTATCGAGAAGCTGACGCCCGAGGGCCAAGCCAAGCTGGACCAAGTCGACTCCTATCAGGTTCTGGATGAGGAGAAGATCTCACCCGCCAAGGGGGCTCTCGCGACGGGCTTTGATTGGGTCGAGATCGGCACGATGCGGATCAGCATCGACCTGCGGGCGGATGCGATCTCCGCGATCATGCTGGCCATGGTCACCGGTGTGAGCTTGCTGGTGGCCATCTTTGCCAGCGGTTACATGCATGGCGATCCGGGTTATCCCCGATTCTTTGCCGCTGTTTCTCTGTTCGTCTTCTCGATGTGCATGTTGGTGCTGTCCGGAAACTTCGTCCAGCTCTTCATGTTCTGGGAGGCCGTCGGTCTGTGCAGCTACCTGCTGATCGGGTTCTGGTTCAAGAAGCCAAGTGCAGCCGCAGCGGCCAAGAAGGCGTTCGTCATCAACCGGATTGGTGACTTCGGTTTGATCACCGGCGTCTTCCTGATCTGGACAACCTTCGGTTCGGTCGACTTTCAGACAGTGCTGTTCAACGCCGAAGCCATTGCCAAGGTCCACGCCGAACAACCGGGTGTGATTCAGACCATCTGCCTGCTGCTGTTCCTCG